>DPMS01000403.1 GCA_003541285.1 Actinomycetota bacterium | reverse complement strand
GCTCGACGCCGACGAGCAGGAGCACGCGCCACGGCTGGCGCAGGCCCAGGAGGCCTGGTTCTCGCTTTCCTCCCTCGGCGAGCGGCTGCGCGGGGTGAGCAGCGTCGCCCAGGAGCGTCATTCGCACCTGGCCGCCGAGCAGGGGCCCACGCGGCCGGGCCGGGACCCGGACGAACTCGACCGGGAGGCGGCCGAGCTCCGGGAGCAGGAAGTGGTCCTGGGCGAGCGGCTGGAAGCCGCCCGTGCCCAGCTCGCCGGATCCGTCCGCCATCGTGAGCGGGCCGAGGCGGACCTGGCCGGGGCCGAGCGGCGGCTGGCCGCCCAGGCCCGTGCCGAGGCCGCCAGGGCGGAACGGCTGGCCAGGCTGCGGGCACAGGTCGGCGCGGCCCGCAGCCGGCTGGCTTCCGCCCAGGAGGAGGCTGGCCGCCTCGCGCAGGCGCTGGAGCAGGCGCAGGCCCGTGCCGAGCGGGCACACCAGGAATACACGGAATTCCAGGACATGTCGGCCGGCCGCGAGGACGACCGGAGCGGGCTGGTCTGGCAGCACGAGCAGGCGGCAGCGGGCCTCGCCCAGGCCGCAGCACGCGTGGCCGAGCTCAGGGCCGCCGAGCGGCGGGCCAGCGCGGAGCGGGCGGCCCTGGTGGCCCGTAAGGAGGCGCTGGAGGAAGGCATCCGTGCGCTCCAGCAGGGCGCGGAGGTGTCGGCCACGCTGCTGGCCGACCCGGCCAGGTCCGGTGAGGTCCTCGGTGCGGTGGCCGACCTGCTGACCGTGGCCGACGGCGCACAGGAAGCGATCACTGCCGCGCTTGGTGCGGCGGCCGACGCGGTGGCGGTCGCTGGCCTCGACGCGGCGGTGGCCATCCTGCGCCAGCTCAAGGCCGACGAAGCTGGCAGCACCGCGCTGGTCATTGCGGGTGAAAGCGCCGGAGCGGGACCAGCCGCGCGGCCGGACATCACATATCCGGCTGGCGTTATGCCTGCTCTGGATCTTGTGAAGGCACCGGAGGAGCTGTCCGCTGCCCTGGCAGGCCTGCTGGCCGGCGTGGTGGTCGCCGACGACCTCGATCAGGCCGCTGCCCTCGTCGGTGCGTACCCGGCCCTGCGGATGGTCACCCGTGACGGGGACCTGCTCGGCGCGAACTGGGCACAGGGCGGGGCCGCCAGGCCGCCGAGTGTCCTGGCCATGCGCTCCGCGGCCGAGCAGGCGGCCACCGCCCTGGCCGTGGCCGGCAGTGCCTGCCAGGACGCCGCGGCCGAGCTTGCCGAGGCAGCCGCCGGTGAGGAGCGGGCACAGCAGGAGGTGGCCCGGGTCCTGGCCCTGATGCAGGAGGCCGACGCGGCTGCAGCCACCATTTCGGGACAACTCGGGCGGCTCGCAGGCGCGGCGCGGGCAGCCCAGGAGGAGGCCACCCGGCTGGCGGCGGCTATCGGTTCCGCCCGCGAGAAGTGCGAGCGGGATCAGGCTGCCCTTACCGAGCTCAGCGAGAGCCTGGTAGCGGCGGAAGCCGGGGAACCACCGGCGCGGCCGGGGCATGGGACGGGCGGAGAGGCGGAAGGCCAGCCTGGCCGGGCGGCTCAGGCCGAGGGCGAGCAGGGCCAGCCGGGTCGCAAAGCCCTGGCCGAGGACGAGCAGGGCCAGCCGGATCGTGCGGCCATGGCCAGGCAGGCCGCGGCCGCGCGGGAGGCCGAGACCGAGGCCAGGCTGGAGGTCAGGACCGCGGAAGAGCGGCTTCGCGCCATCGCCGGCCGGGCGGATGCGCTGACCGCCGCCGCGGCCAGCGAGCGCCGCGCCGCTCAGGCCGCCATCGAACGGCAGCGGCAGCGGCAGCGGCAGGCCGTCGTGGCCCGTGCCGTCGCACAAGGTGCGCAGCTGGCCCTCCAGCGGCTCGAGGAATCGGTTGCCGTCGCCGCGGCGCAGCGCCAGGCGGCGGAGCAGGCACGCGAGGGCCGGGCGGAAGCCCTCAAGGAGGTGCGGGCACAGGTCCGCGAACTCGCCACCGAACTCGACCGGGTCGTGGACAGCGCGCACGGTGCCGAGATCGCCCGTTCCGAGCAGCGGATGCGGCTTGAGCAGATCGCCACCCGGGCGGTAGAGGAGTTCGGGGTGGACGTCACGGCGCTCGTCGCCGAATACGGCCCCGACGTGCCTATCCCGCCGCCCGGTGATGCGGCGGGGGGCGCGGCCGCGCCGCCGGAGGCCGGGGCCGTCCCGCCGGAGCGCCAGGCCGCGCCGCCGGAGGGCCAGGCCGCGCCGCCGGAAATCGGGGCGGCTGAGGCCACCGGCCCGGACGGCAGGCAGATCGCGACGGGAGAGCGTGGCGCACCGGGGCGCTACGTCCGGGCCGAACAGGAGCGGCGTGCCGCTACCGCGCAACGGCAGCTCAACCAGCTCGGCAAGGTGAACCCGCTGGCCCTTGAGGAGTTCGCGGCGCTGGAGGAGCGCCACGCGTTTCTCGCCACCCAGCTTGAGGATCTCAAGAAGACGCGCCGCGACCTGCTCACGGTGGTCAAAGAGGTGGACGACCGGGTGCAGCAGGTGTTCGCCGCCGCATTCGAGGACACGGCCAGGGAGTTCGAGCTGATCTTCGGGCGGCTGTTCCCCGGCGGTGAGGGCAGGCTGGTGCTGACCGAGCCTGACGACATGCTGGCGACCGGGATCGACTTCGAGGCGCGGCCGCCGGGCAAGAAGGTCAAGCGGCTCTCGCTGCTGTCCGGTGGCGAGCGGTCACTGACCGCGATCGCTTTCCTGGTGGCGATCTTCAAGGCCCGCCCATCGCCGTTCTACGTGCTGGATGAGGTCGAAGCAGCACTGGACGACACCAACCTGCAGCGGCTGCTGCAGATCTTCGAGGAGCTCAGGGACACATCGCAGCTGATCATCGTCACCCACCAGAAGCGGACGATGGAGGTCGCGGACGCGCTGTACGGGATCACCATGCAGGGTGACGGGGTGTCCTCGGTGGTCAGCCAGCGCCTGCGCGAGCCCGAACGCGCCTGAGCGCGGCCTGCGCGAGCCCGCGCCGCGCACCGGAGCCTGAGCCGCGCTCATCTGCCAGACTGGGGCCGTTATGGAATACCTGATCATCATCATCGC
>DPMS01000182.1 GCA_003541285.1 Actinomycetota bacterium | reverse complement strand
GCCCTTGATGACGTGAAGAAAGTCCTCACAGGGCACCGACTGGCCGATCGCGGCTGGCAGGTCGGCGAATCTCGGCCGTGCCCGGTAGGTGCTCCAGGCCGCGCAGGACGCGCGCGAGTAGCACTGGATTCCGCTCCGGGTTCGCTGGCCGGATCGTGCATGTGCAGGTCTCACCTGGGACCCTGCGCGGGAGTCCGGGGCTGGTTCTGCTGGGCTGCTGGCCCGACTTGTCGTTCATGAGCTGGCGCCGTGCGTGATGGCGTTCACGGCGCGGCTGATGGTGGCGCTGATCTGGCCAGGGGTGGCGTCTGGCTGGTGCCAGAACCTCAGCTCGGCGTATCCGTCCTCGTCTATGACAGCCTCAATCTCCCGCTGACCTTGCACGCGTATGGTGGCGATCACCTCGACAGCGGTGCGGGTCTGGTTGATGGTGGCCGCTAAGCCGGCTACCGACAGTGCATCAGCCACCGCGCGCATCCGCGAGACGATGCCTTCCGCGTTGTCCGGGTCAGCCGTTGGCATGATGTCGTCGGGCATGGCTGCTCCCTCTTGTGAAGATGGACGATTCTGGTTGAACGCTCCGACGACTCAGCGACCTCTGGCCGTCTAGGGGGCTATACGCTCCTGAAGCCGCAGCGTACGACGGATTCAAGGTTCATTCAATGCGTTTGCTGAATAGCGTAGGGCTGGCTGCGGCCGGAGGGACGGGCTGTCCCGGTCACCTGCCGGTTGCACGCGGAGTCCCGCGCTGGCAGTGCCCTGGGCACAGAATGTTCGGGTGGCACGACTCTCAGACATAGGCACTGATCGCCTGACCGAGCTTGGGGGCGAACTGCGGCGGCTGAGGACTGCCGCGGGGCTATCTGGCGTCCGACTGGCAGCCTTGGCTGGTGTACCGCAGGCCACGGTGTCCCGGGTGGAGACCGGGAACCGCGTGGCCGGCGCCGATGTGGTTATCGGGCTGTTCGCTGCGCTGGGTCTGGAGGCCGGCGAGCGTGACCGGCTGGCGAACCTGGCGCGGGCGGCCTACGCCGGGACTGCTCCCCGGCGCGTCGATGCCGGGGTGTCGTTCCAGCCAGGCGCCCGCGTGAGGCTGGAGCGTGAGGCGCGGGTGGTCCGGTCGTTCGAGTCCGTGATCGTGCCCGCGTTGCTGCGCACGGCCGAGTACCGCGACGCCGCCGGCTTCCCGGTTGACGCTGACGGAGTTGGGCTGGCCGCTCCGCCTGATGACAGTGGCCGGTCGTTCACGTTCGTGCTGAGTGAGTCCGTGCTGCGGACCTGGCCTGGTTCCGGGGAGTGCATGCCCGGCCAGTTCGCGCATCTGCTGGCCGCTGCCGGCCGCCAGGGCGCGCGGCTCGGCGTGCTTCCGGCCGCCCTGACGGGCGTGCCGGGGCGGGCCGTGCTGCCGGTGCACGGGTTCACGCTGTATGACGACTCGGCGGTGTCGGTGGAGACGTTCACCCGCGAGCTGACCCTGACGGCAGAGCATGACGTCCGGGTGTACCGGGAGGTCTTCGGTGCCCTGGAACGGTCCGCGGTCTTCGGGCGTGAGGCGCGCGAGATGGTGGAGCACGCGCTGCTGGAGTACCAGAAGGCCCCGACTTCTATTCACTGAACGTATTGAATAGCCCCCTAGCTGCCGCCGGTAGGTGTTTAGCCCCCTAGACGGTCAGGCGGTGGTCGCCGTGGCGCGCTGGTCCCGCATGTTCGACGGGAATCCGGAGGCCATCGGGCAGGCTCGCGGGTTCGCCCGCACGGTCCTCGACGGTCACGCCCTGGCCGACGATGCCGAGCTGGTGATCAGTGAGCTTGGCACCAACGCGGTGACTCACACTGGCACCGGGAAACCGGGCGGGCGGTTCGTGGTCGAGTTAGAGGTCCACCCGGCGCATCTGTGGGTCGCTGTTGTGGACATGGGCGCGAAGACCGAGCCGACCCTGACCGGCGGCGACCCTTCCAGCCCCGCGCAGGTTAACGGGCGTGGCCTGTTCCTGGTCGAAGCCCTGTCCGCCAAGTGGGGAACGGAGCTGCTCGGATCAGGCCGGCGGGTCTGGGCCGAGCTGGCCTGCGGTGCGTAATGGCGCCCGCAACCGGGCGCGATGCCCGGCCTCGGCGCGTGAGACATCCGCCTCCTGGCATCCGTGACGCGCTGACCGGCAGCCGTAGATGAGCGGGCCGCCTATCCCCCGGCGCCGCCGTCGCTTCCGGGCGGTGAGTCTTTCTACCGGTACCCAGCCTTCTGACGCTGTGTCTAGAGCCCTAGACTCTCTAGCAGGCGGCCGAGGGGATGACATGCCGGGCGAGCTGGACCGCATAGCGGAGATCAAGGACCCGTACGAGCTGCTGCGTGCCGCTACCGAACGCCTGGCGGAAGCCCAGCACGAGGTCACCGAACTGGGGCGCCTGCGACGCCGGCTCATTCAGGACCTGCACGCGCAGGGCCTGTCGTACGCGCAGATCGCGCAGGCAGCCGGGCTGAGCAGAGGCCGGATTCATCAGATTCGCCACACCGGACCGGCCCCGGAGGGGGCGTTCCTGGGGTCGGGTGCGGTGACGGTGGTCACCCCGCTGCGGCCTGACGCGGCCAGCGACCGAACCTATGTCGCGCTGGACGACGTGAACACCGGCAAGCGGCTGGAAGACCTGGCCCGGTCGTTCGACCTGACGGTGAGCACCGATCATGTTTCCGTCTCCGGAGAGATTGACCTCGACCGGCCGGGGCTCCTGGTGATCTGCGGGCCGCGCATGTCAGAAGCCATGCGCGAGGCCTATGCCAAAGACCCTGTCCTGGCCTGGGAGCGTGACGACGGCGGCTGGCTGCTGCGCGACAAGCGCACCGGAACCGGTTACCGCTCCGGGCAGGACGAGGACCCGCCCCGTCCCTATGATGTCGGCTACCTCGGCCGACTCCCCCGGCCGGACAGCAAGGGAACAATACTGGCCATAGCCGGCGCGCATCCCGAGGGCTCTCTCGGCGTGGTCCACTTCCTGACTACTGACATAGGCACTTTGTGGGGGCAGGTTGCAGACGGGCCATTCTCGGTAGTGGTCGGTACCGAGTACAACCCGGCCACCCATGAGCCGGTCCGCACCGAACTGCTGACACCGCCGTACCGCCACGACGACTGACGCGGGAGCGAACGCCGTGCGCGCACAGATCGCCAGCGAGCCCGCCAGCGCTTCCAGGAAGAACGAGGACTTCGCCGCCGCTGTCCCCGGCGGCCTGGTGGTCCTGGACGGCGCCGGCTCCCCCGCCGGGCTGCCGTCCGGCTGCTCGCACTCGGTCGCCTGGTATGCCCGCACCCTCGGCGGTCTGCTCGCCGGGCAGATCACCGACGCCAGCCAGACCCTCGCGGACGCCCTGGCTGCGAGCATCGCCGACGTCAGCGCGCTGCACTCGGACACCTGCGACCTGGCTAACCCTCACTCCCCCTCCGCCGCGGTCGCCGCCGTCCGCACGCTCGGCGGACGCCTCGACTACCTGGTCCTCTCAGACTGCACGCTGATCGCGGACCGCCCAGGCGGCGAGCCGCTGGTCTTGTCCGACAACCGGCTCGACGAGGTACACGCCAAGCTCGGCTATCCCGCCTCGATGCCCCCGCACGGCTCCCCCGACCGACAGGCCGCGATGCTCGCACATGTCCGCGAGCTCGGCCGCTTCCGCAACCAGCCCGGCGGGTTCTGGGTCGCCAGCACCGCCCCCGCTGCCGCCCGCGAAGCGTTCACCGGATCGCTCCCCCTCGCCGACCTGGCCGCCGTCGCACTGCTCACTGACGGGGCTACCCGCATGGTCGACGTCTTCGGCTTGCTCACATGGCCGGAAACGCTCAGCCTTCTCCGCGAGCGCGGACCCGATGAGCTGATCACCGAAACCCGGAACATCGAAGCTTCCGACCCTGACTGCCTACGCTGGCCGCGCAGCAAGACCAGCGACGACGCCACTGCCGCCCACTGGCCGCTGCGGCCCTGACCGCCCAAGGGCGTATATCCCCCTAGACAGCTGTCGGTCGCGTCTTGTACGTTGGTCTGCGTACCCCCCTAGACAATCCGGGTACAGCACCAATCCAACTGTCTAGGGGGGTACGCAGAGAACTACGAGAACCTGGGAGGGTTCGTGCGTAAGACGGCGGGCTTATCCCAACTCCGGCCACCGACACCACCTTGGTCCTCTCGCACTGGAGCTTCGCCGGACGCGGACACCATTCGCTGACGCCGCTACCGCTGACAGTCGCCCGGTCGCGTGCACCGTCCCCACCACGAGCGATGGGAGGCAACCCGTGCCCCGGCTCCTGCTGACCGTGCCCGAGGCTGCCGAGGCCCTGGCCATCTCCCGCAGCAAGCTCTACGAGCTGCTGGCCAGCGGCGCCGTTACCTCGGTCCGCATCGACGGATCGCGCCGCATCCCGCTCACCGCCCTGGAGGCGTACGTCTCCAAGCTGCTCACGGAAAGGACAGCCGCGTAATGCCCGCCACCCTCACCGCCGCGCCCGCCGACGAGCCGAACCGCCGGAAGGCGCGCAAGACCACTCCGAAACTCCGTGATGGTGTCATGAAGCGGGGGAGTACTTGGTCATACGTGATCCGCGTCAAGGACCCTGAGACCGGGATCAGCAAGCCTAGGTGGGTAGGCGGTTTCGCCACCGAGGAGGCCGCCAAGGCCGCCCGGGACGAGGCCCGGGTAAAAGCTCACCACGGCCAGTACATCGACCGCAGCGCGATCACCGTAGGCGCGTACCTCGATAACTGGATCGAGGCCCATGCCGTCGAGATCAAGCCCAAGACCTTGCAGGACTACCGCCATCTGATCAACCGGCACGTCCGGCCGCACCTCGGCGAGCTGCGCTTGCAGGCCATTACCCCGGCTCGCATCACGAAGCTCTACCGTGACCTGCTGACTGGCGGTGGCCGGAAGGGCGCAGGCCTGTCTCCGCGCACCGTGGCCTACGTGCACGCCGTGCTGCGCAAGGCGTTCCGTGATGCGGTCGTGGTCGAGCAGCTCCTGCCGTCCAATCCGGTCGAGCGGGCCAAGCGCCCGCGCAAAGGCAGTCAGCGAACCGGGAACGGTATGGGCTCCCGCCCAGCTCGCCGCCTTCCTGGCCACAGCGCGGAGTCACAGGCTGTTCGCCTTCTACCACCTGGCCGCCTACACCGGCGCCCGCCGCGGGGAGTTGCTGAATCTGCGCTGGCGGGATATCGACCTAGACGGGCAGGAGGCCCGCATTACCGGATCGGCGGCCGTCATCGCCGGCCAGCGGCTCGAGGGAACGACCAAAAGCGGCCGGTCCCGCACGGTCAGCATCGACG
>DPMS01000293.1 GCA_003541285.1 Actinomycetota bacterium | reverse complement strand
GAGGTCCGGCTGGAGACCGTCGGCCGGCCAATCTGCCCCGACGACGAGGTGCGCCTGGTCGGGGAGGACGGGGCGGATGTGCCCGACGGAGAGATCGGGGAACTGCTGGCCCGCGGCCCCTACACCTTGCGCGGCTACTACAACGCGCCGGAGCACAACCAGCGGGCCTTCTCGCCGGACGGCTTCTACCGCTCCGGCGACCTGATGTGGCGCCACCCGAGCGGCAATTACGTCGTGGCAGGCCGGAGCAAGGACCTGATCAACCGGGGCGGGGAGAAGATATCCGCGGAGGAGGTGGAGAACCTCATCCTCGGGCACCCGGCCGTGCTGAACGTGGCCTGTGTGCCGGTGCCCGATCCCGTGCTCGGCGAGCGGATGTGTGCCTGCGTCATCGTGCGGCCCGGCCGGCAGCTCACCCTGGACGAACTGGTGACGTTCCTCACCGCCGAGGAGATCGCCCGGCACAAGCTCCCGGAACGGCTGGCGGTGTTCGACAGCTTCCCGCTATCCCCGGTCGGCAAAGTCTCCAAGAAAGATCTGGCCGCCACTCTCGCTGACGCCGGGCCAGCGGCAGGCCGCTCCGTCCCGCTGGAGGCCTGAGTGAACCAGGAGGACTCGATGAGACGGGTGGACCTGCATGCCTACCCTGGCACCGCCGAGTGGATCGAGTCCCAGGGACCTTACGTGGAGGCGCTGGGCCGGTACTGGCGCAAGCAGTGGACGGCCAGGGCCGAAGCGGAAGTGGTGGCCGACTTCCGGGCGCACGGCATCGAGGCGGTGCTGGTCGCGTTCGACATCGAGTCGGTCACCGGGGCGCCGGCCTGCACGAACGAGTACGTGACCGGGATGAGGGACCGCTACCCGGACACGTTCATCGGCGCCTGGGGAACGGTGGACCCGTTGCTCGGTGAGCACGCGATCAGCGAGGCGCAGAGGGCGGTCACCGAGTACCGGGTGCTCGGCTTCCACTTCCACCCGATCATGGGGCGCTATTCCGTTGACGACCCCAAGCTCGCGCCGCTGTTCGAGGTCATCAACGCACTGGGCGTGCCAGTCATGATCGACGTCGGCACGACCGGAATGGGGGCGGGCATGCCCGGCGGCAGCGGGGCGGTGCTCCGGCACGCCCACCCGCAGGCGATCGATGCGCTCGCAGCGGCATTCCCCGACCTGACCGTGATCGCCGCCCATCCGGGCTGGCCATGGGTGGAGGAGATGACCGCGGTCGCGCTGCACAAGGGCAACGTCTACTGGGAGCTGTCCGGCTGGGCGCCGAAGCATTTCCCGGCCAGTCTCAAGACCGACGTGCGCGGGCGGCTCCAGGACAAGATCATGTTTGGCACGGACTACCCCAGCCTGCCGCTGGACCGGCTGCTGCGCGAATGGGATGAACTCGGGTTCAGCGACGAGGTCATGCACAAGGTGTTCCACGCCAACGCCGAGCGTGTCCTGCGGCTGCCGGCCGTCGCCACACCGGACGGCAGGGCCGGTGCGCCGGGGGGCAAGGANNGGTGACCGGGGCGGCCCGCGGGATCGGCCGTGCCGCCGCGCTGGCACTGGCCGGCCAGGGCTACGACGTCGCGGTCAACTACTCGGTCAGCGAGGCGGCCGCGCACCAGGTGGCGAAGGAGATCCGGGGGCATGGCGTCAGCGCGCTGGCCGTGCAGGCGGATGTGGCGGATGAGACGGCGGTGCTGGCGATGGTGGCCGCCGTCCGCGACGAGTTCGGCCGGCTCGACGCGCTGGTCAACAACGCCGGCGTCACGGTCGACGTGCCGCCGTCCGACCTGGACGGGCTGTCCATGGCGGACTGGGACCGGGTGTTCGCGGTCAACGTGCGCGGCATGTTCTGCGTCACCAGGGCGTGTGTGCCGCTGCTGCGGGAAGCGCCGCATCCGGCGATCGTGAACACAGCCAGCATCGTCGGCCTGCGGCCAGGACCCCAGCCGTTCCCGTACTCCGCGTCGAAAGCGGCGGTGGTGAACCTGACCCGGACCCTGGCCGGCGCGCTGGGCCCGGCGATCCGGGTCAACGCAGTGGCGCCGGGCTGGATGGAAGGGGAGTGGATGCAGGCCCGGCTGGGGGAAAATTACGGCCGGCTGATGGAACGGCGGGCACGGATGACACCGCTGGGCCAGTGCGTTACCGCTGAGGACGTGGCCGCCACGATCGTGTCGCTCGTGGTGTCCAACCCGTTCGTCACCGGTGAGGTGGTGGTCATCGATGGGGGCTACAGTGCCACCACTTAGGGCGGCATGCCGTGGGCTTCCGGTGGGGCGGACCGGGGGCGCCACGCTCGGTGGGCGAAGGGGGCTGCAGTGACCAGCCAGCAGGGGGCGGTGCAACGCCTGATCGAACTCGGGTTCTCCCAGTACGAGGCCCAGGCTTACGTGGGGCTGCTCGGCCGCGAGCCGCTGACCGGGTACGCGCTGTCCAACGTCACCGGGATCCCGCAGCCGAAGGTGTACGAGACGCTGCGGCGCCTGACCGCCAAGGGGGTGGTTGCGGCCATGGACGGGGAACCGGCCCGGTTCGTGGCGGTGCCCGCCGACCAGTTGCTCTCGGACCTGGAGGAGAGCTTCCGGGCGCGGCTCGCTAGCGCGCAACACGAACTCGCCCACGCCACACAGGCATCCGGCGGGGACGGCTACCGGGTGCTGCGCTCGTTCAGCCGCTGGGAGGCGATCGAGGGACGCACGGTGGAGGTGATCGACAGCTCACGCCGCCACGTCTACATATCCGTCAACTGCCCGGACCCGCGGGTCATCGCCGATGCGATCGGGCGTGCGGATGCCCGGGGGGTGGTCTGCGACGTGCTGCACTTCGGGGAGCCGATCGTGGAACTGCAGCACGGCCGTACGGTCGGGCACGACAGCACGCGTGGCGTGGTCTATCGCCGGCATCAGGCACGCCACGTGGCGGTGGTCGCGGACAGTGCTGACGTCGTGTGGGCGGTCGCCGGGGACGGCTCTGCCTGGCAGTCCGTGGCCGGCCGCGACCCGCTGCTGGCGGCG
>DPMS01000300.1 GCA_003541285.1 Actinomycetota bacterium | reverse complement strand
CGACCGGCAAGATCCAGAAGTTCGTGCTGCGTTCCGGCGCCCCGAACCTAGCCCGCCAGTAGCGGGCTTCCGGGCACCGATCACCCGCCGGCCCGGCCGTGGTTCAGCAGCAGCCGGGGCCACAGCCGGCTGCCGCAGTCGCTGGCTGCCCGGCGGATTCCTGCTGCCCGGCGGGGTCAGCGCAGCAGGCGTCCGGGCCGGAGTCCTTGGTCATGACGTCGGAGTCGGCCTTGACGACATAGACCTCCCAGGGCTCCTGCCCGGGGCCACGCACCCAGACCTTGTCCTGCACCGCATAGCAGCAGGCGGTGTCGCTCTCCTCCAGCGTCGCCAGGCCCGCCGCCTTCAGCCGGTCAGTCGCGGCAGCCACCTCCTCGGCCGATGTGACTTCGACCCCGAGGTGGTCCATCCGGGTGGCGGCGCCGGCCTCGCCCTCGATCAGCACCAGCTTGAGCGGTGGTTCGGCGATGGCGAAGTTGGCGTAGCCCTCGCGGCGCTTGGCTGGCTCGGCTCCGAAGAGCTTGGAGTAGAAGGCGATAGAGCCTTCCAGGTCGGCGACGCGCAGGGCGAGCTGGACACGGGACATGACGGTTCCTCCTTCACAAGACCAGGACCGCCGAACGCAAGACCCGGCGTAATCCGGCACCCGCAGTGGCGGCTGCGATCGCGGCTTGGTTCTGTATCGATGTCTGTCGATACAGTGACACGGAGCTTGCCACATTGCATCGACAGATGTCAATATAGATGTATGTCGAATCTGGATGAGCTGACCGCCGTAAGCGCCGCCGCACCGTGCTGCCCGCCGGTCAGTTCGGCTGCGCTGTCCGCGGACGAGGCCGAGCAGATGGCGGCGATGTTCAAGGCGCTCTCGGACCCGGTCCGGGTGCGCCTGTTCTCCCGCATCGCCTCGGCGGCCGGCGGCGAGGCCTGCGTGTGCGACATCCGGGACGTCGGGGTATCCCAGCCGACCGTCAGCCACCACCTGCGCAGGCTCCGCGAGGCTGGCCTGATCACCTCCGAGCGGCGCGGGACCTGGGTCTACTACCGGGTCGCCCCCGGCGTGCTCACCGCGATGTCCCAGATGCTCATCGGCGCCTGACTCACCTGACATACACCGGACGGTCCGCAGTAGCACATGCTCGGCGTCCGGCGGTGCGTCTGCGACAGCTCGTCCTCATGGTGCCACCGGCCCATGAGCAGCGCGTCCCGCACGACCAGCCATCCGGTCGGTGTTGCCCAGCTGGTCTCCAGGACCATGGTTCCTGGCAGGTAGCGCCTGGCGGCCGGGGCGTTCATCCCTTCCGGGCCGATCCAGAACCCACCCGCGAGGGAACCNNGGCAGGCAGACCCGGGCCCGGCCGCCGGGCGGGTCCAGGCAGGCCAGCACGGCCAGGAGCGCGTCACGGGCCTGCGCGTCCCCGGCGGCAGGTGCCAGCGCCAGGTGCACGATGCCGTACTCCGCCCCCGCCCCGGCCACGGTGCCGGCCGCCATGGCCTCGCCTTCCAGGTGGGCCACCACCGGCTGTCCCGCCGGGCGGGCGGCCCAGGCCCGGTGATCGGCCGCCCGGTCGATCCCGGTCCAGTGCTGCTCCAGGGTGGCCACATCGCCCGGTGCCGCGGGCGTGACCGCCCAGCCCGCCGGGGTGGACAGTGCGGTGACGTCCCCGCCCAGATAGAGAAGCGGCCACCAGGCGTCCAGGCCCGATCGTGCGTACAGCGGCAGCGCATGGGCATGCAGGCTGCTGAACGTCATGCGCGGGGTACTGTCGTGCCACAAGACGGCGAGCATGGCCTGGCCAAGACCAAGGCCGTGGGAGCGTGGGTCGACGAACAGGTCGCAGAGCATGGTGACGGCCGCAGGACCGTCGCCGATCCGGCAGGTCGCGCCGAATCCGGCCACGGCGCCGTGGTGCTCGGCCACCACCAGCCGGCCGCGCGCGAGCAGGTAGCGGACGTAGGCCGGGTCGGAGCCCGACCACTCCTCGTCCTGCCCGGCCGCGACCGCCACCTTCGCGACCGCCGCCAGGTCGCTGCTGGCCGCGTCCCTGACGCTGATCCCGTTCACGGCTCCCAGCCTGCCAGTGTCAGCGCGAGCCCGGCGCTTCAGTCATCGAGGATCTTGACGAACATCCTGGATCCGGGTGGAGCGATCTTCTGGTAATCGGCGGCGGTCGCCTGGCCCACATCCGAGCCGAAGGCCGCGTCCATTGTGGCCTGGTCGGGGAAATACAGTTCGGTCACCCGGTAGTAGGTCTGCTCGCCGCCGTCGAGTGTGGCGGCGATGCGGCCCGTCTCCGCGCGCTGCAGGCCGGGGACCTGCCGTACCAGCGGCATGTGGGTGCCGAAGTAATGCCGGTCGAATGCGTCGCTGTCATCGGGCTGGGTGTAGAGAACCATGAGTTTGACCGTCATGGACTGCGAACCTACTCCCGATCCGGCCGGCCTGCCAGGGCCCTGGACGCTCCTGGAGCGCGGTTCCCGCAGGTCAGTGGGTTTCGATCCATTGATTGATCGCCCCGAACGATTCATCGGCTGAAGGCTCGGCCGTCAGGTCATGGCCCGCACCGGGGACCATGAACACATCCAGGCTCGGTGCCGACTGGTAGTAGGGCAGCTCGCTGGCCCGTACCGCACTGGGGTCTGTGCAGTCCGGCACCCGCCCGACGCACAGGAGTGCGTCCTGTTCGCCGACGACAACCAGCACCGGCACGGTGATCTTGTCGGAGACGTTCAGCGGCGGCAGCGTGTCGAC
>DPMS01000381.1 GCA_003541285.1 Actinomycetota bacterium | reverse complement strand
GTGGGCGCCGGATAACCCAAGGGCCACCGCAGGATCAAGTAAAGCTGACGTGCCCGGGGCCCGAAGCCGGGCAGGCTGGCTTGCACGAGCAGGAGTGGTGAGGTGAAGCGGGTGCCGTTAGCTGATCCGTGGTTCTGGGCGTTTGTGGCGGCCACCGGATGGGGCCTGGCGTTCGGCATCGTGGGGACCCGGGCCCAGAGGCGCAGCCTCCGCTTCGGGGTTCCGGTCGTTCTTCTCGCCGAAGTGCCGCGCGTTCTTTGTTCTTCACCACTCCGGTCTTTCGCGTCGCGCCGCTCACCGCACCGGCCCGCCGCGAGCCACTGCGAACCGATGGGCTCTACTCGATCGTCCGCCATCCGCTCATGCTGTGTGACATCTTCTGGCTGCTCGGCTTGTCGGCCATCTTCGGGTCCGTCATCGGCATCGTGCTCAGCACCTACCGCGACTTCCGGGTACGCGTGCCCCGCCTTTTCCCCCGGCTCCGCAATCCGGACGCAGACGGCCCGCCTGATCCCGAGGGGTTTTCGCCGGGTCTGATTGGTCCACCGCAGTGCACCCGTGCAGGTCACCGTCCCAGAGCGTGCACGCCAGTCCGGCCAGATCTACACCGGTTGCTGTACTTTCCCGCTGTGTGAATCACCACTTCCCCCTGGGTGGAGCGGCGATGCCGTATTCCGGAGGCTGGCCGGGTACGTCTACCCGTACCTACCAACTACTCGATGCTCCCGCCACACTCGGATCCTGCCCATCTGCAAAAGTGCGGACGGAACTTCTGATCGTCCACACCGCCTGCTCCGCCTGGGCGCGGGCTGGGGCTCACCGGCCACGCTCAGGCGGTCTGCTGGGTACCAGACCCCTGCCCCAGCGCGTGTGGCGCGGGTGTGGAACTACTCCGGTGAGTGCTTCCGCAGGTGCGCAGCCCCGTACATGATCCCGGCAACGACGGCAAGTACGCCGAGCAGAACGAGTATGTAAACAACTGTGTCTCCGAGCAGACTCATGTTGGCGCGCCTCCTTGTCTGGTCCGGCAGCTGCTATGCCTGCCGACCCCGCACTCGCCGCAGCCGGGCGGCGCCTCAGCCGGGGAGCTGAGGTCGCCAGGTCACCGAGGGTGACTTGGCGCCGGCGTGAGCAGGCCTTGCAGAGAACAGTAATTGCCCTAAGCAACATCCGCAATGCCCGCTTATGCCAGCCTGGCTGCTATCGTGACCGCCTTTGATGACCATCGCCTGCCCCCGGGAAGGCACCTATGATCGCGATGATCGACGCCACCCATGCGGAGGTGAAGAACATTCCTCAGGGGACAAGAAGGAACGCCGGATACGTTACCGGGACCGCTGACATCCGCTGGACGCCCGCGGACTGGCCCAGCTTCCCCAACGCGGGCCATGTGCGTATCGACCAGCAGGGGGGATCCGTCATTGCACGCGGCCGGACGTAGGGTGGGCTGCAAGGCGAGGTCCCATATCCGTTTATGTGAGAGTATGGGTCTTTTCCGTGCAGCCTCCCTCCGAACCCTGGCCGGAGGGCTCGCGGCTGATCCTGCGCAACGAACGCCCGCACCCCGGCGCCCAGCTCACCTTCACCGGCGTGGACGGGCACCGCATCACCGCGTTCCTCACCGGCACGCCCCGCGGCGTGATCCCGGGCCAGGCCGCCGGGCTGGAACTGCGCCACCGCCAGCATGCCCGGGTCGAGGACCGCATCCGGCAGGCGAAGGCATCGGGCCTGCGGAACTGCCCTGCCGGGGCCGGGAGGAGAACAGCGCCTGGCTGGAGGCCGTGCTCGCCGCCGCTGACCTGGTCTGCTGGGCCAAGCTGATCTGCTTCGCGCACGTGCCGTCGCTGGCCCGCTGCGAGATCGCCGCGTTCCGCTACCGGGTCCTGCACGTGGCCGCCCGGTTCACCCGCTCCGCCCGCCAGATGCGCCTGAAGATCGACCGCACCTGGCGGTGGGCCGCCCAGATCGCCGCCGGATTCCACCGGCTGCGCGCCGCGTTCGCCTGACCAGCCTCCCGCCAGCCGCGCTTCCACCGTCACCACCTGCCGCCAGCATGCCAGCCAGCAGCGATCCCGCCCGTCCAGGGCACCATCCCAGGCCCCGCCGCAGGCGGCACGACGCGCGTTCTGGCCCAGCGCCACGAGCCCAGCGCAAATTCAAGATCAAACAAGGCGCCAAAGTGGCACCTCACCAGCCGCATGAAAGAGGGAGGCTAACTTTCGGGACCTAGCTGATTCGGCATCACGCGTATCAAGGCACAGCGATAATCATGGCCATGCACGTAAGGCCTGGCGTCGATTACGGCCATGCGCTGATCCCATCTCAGCGGGAACCTCCGGACCACATCCAACGCGGCGATCTGGGGTGCTGGATCACGGCCGCTGCCGGTCCTGTGGTTCGTTTTCAACGACGGTGAGCGCCGATGGATCCTCTCCAGCCTGGGGACCCGGGCCAGGTAGGCGGCTACCGGCTGCTGGGGCGGCTGGGCGCGGGCGGGATGGGTCAGGTGTTCTTGGGCCGTTCTCCCGGCGGTCATCTGGTCGCGGTGAAGCTCATCCGCCCCGAGCACGCCGATAGTGGGCAGTTCCGCAGCCGGTTCGCCCGGGAGGTCGAGGCTGCCCAGCGGGTGAGCGGAATCCACACCGCCCCGGTTGTCGACGCCGAGCCTGACGCCGACCCGCCGTGGATGGTCACCGCCTACATCCCTGGCCCGTCCCTGCGCGACGCCGTCTCCGACCACGGTCCGCTCACCTGCGACGTGGTGCGCGCCCTGGGTGCCGGGCTGGCTGAAGGACTGGCCGCGATCCACGCGTGCGGGCTGGCGCACCGCGACCTCAAACCCGCCAATGTGATCGTGGCCCCCGATGGGCCCCGGATTATCGACTTCGGCCTCGCCCGCAACCTGGACGCCAGCGCTCTGACTGAAACCGGTGCCGTCCTTGGCACCTACGCCTACATGTCCCCCGAACAAGTCCGCGGGCAGCCCACCTCGCCCGCCAGCGACGTGTTCTCCCTTGGCTGCGTCCTGGCCTTCGCCGCTACCAGCCACAGCCCCTTCGATGCCGGATCGATCGCGACCATTGTTCACCGCATCACGAGCGAGCAACCCGATTTGCGCGATGTGCCCGAAGGGCACGGGCTCCGGGACCTGATCAGCGCCTGCCTGACCAAGAACTCGGCCGACAGGCCCAGCCTTGGCGGCATCCTCGCCGAGCTGAGTGGGCCGGGCACCGGCAACGCCTGGCCGCCACCCGTCACCGTGGGCATCACCTCAAGAACGTCGGAGTCCGGCGATGCAGGTGGCGCGACGGCCGGTGAAAGCGGGACAACGATCCCACCAGCGGACGACGAGGTCGTCGAAGGACCCGCCGGCCACGAAGCTGCCGCATACGGCTTCGGGCAGGCAGATCGGCCGCACGTTGTGCACGGCAACGTGTTTGTCCGTGCCGCCAAGACCCGCAGGTCCCTGGACGGCAGGATCGAGCTGGATGAGGCGGCTGCGCAGCTCGCCGTGGCGGTAGCTGCGCAGTGGCGCGAGGAGGAGGAGCGGCGGCGCATACACGACCCGTTCCCGCTGCCTGTGCACTGGCATCCCGCAGCGCCAGAGCTGGTCGATCACTGGGCGAACATCTGCCGCGCCCCGGCCGGAGCAAGCCCTGGCCCACTGGTAGTGACAGGCCGATTGGAGCGGATCGCCGATGTCTACCGGCAGATACCGTCCGGGCGGCTGGCCATGCTTGGACGGGCTGGAGCGGGCAAGACGATCGTGGCCGTGCGGTTCGTCTTGGACATGATCGCCACCCGCAGCAGAGCTGACGCCGTACCGGTGCTTTTCAGTGTGGGGCCATGGAACCCGGCAGCCGCCTCGCTGCGCAGTTGGCTCACCCACCAGTTGGAACGCGAGTACCCGGCCCTGGCCGCGCCTGGCCCGGCTGGCTTGAGCCTGGCCGCTGCCCTGGTCGGCGCCGGCCGCATCCTGCCGGTCCTTGATGGGTTCGACGAAATCGCCGACGGTCTGCACAGCGCCGCGTTGCGCGCGCTCAACGCCACTACCACGCCGCTGCTGCTGACCAGCCGGCCGGACGAATACGTCGCTGCCGTCACGGCCACCGACGTCATGTCCGCCGCCGCGGTCACCCAACTCGACGATCTCAGCCTCGCCGACCTGAACGACTATCTCCCCCGCACCACCCGGCCCTCTCTGGCAGACGGGCAGATGACCACTGTGTGGGATCCGGTCCTGGCCCACCTACGCGACCAACCAGCCGAAATCGCGTCCAAGACGCTGCGGCAGGTCCTGTCGACCCCGCTGATGGTCACCCTCGCCCGCGCCGTCTACAGCGATACTCCCGGCCACGACCCGGCCGAGCTGCTCAACACCGGCAGGTTCGGCACCGCTGAGGCCGTGCAGGATCACCTCCTGGACGCGTTCACCCCCGCCGCTTACGAGCCGCATCTCGACTGCCCGGGCCATGGGCACCGGCGATGGGACCCCAGTCATGCTCAGCGCTGGCTGGGCTGCATCGCCTGGCATCTGGACCGGCTCGGCACAAACGACCTGGCCGTGTGGCAGCTGGGCGCCACCACGTCCCGGCTCACCCGGGGGCTCATCGCCGGGGCCGGAAGCGCCCTGGTGTTCGGGCTAGCGGGCTGGTTGAGCGGCGGCGGCCCCACAACCGCATCTCCGTACGCACTCGCCTACGCACTTATCAACGGGCTTGTGTTCGGGCTAGCCGGCGGTATTTCCTTCGGACTGGGCGCGCAGAGGGAACCCTCGCATGCACAGATCCGGTTCCGTGGCGCCACGTCTGCTTACCTTGGCCTGTCCACGGGGGGGTTCGCCGTAGGCGCCGCCTTCGCCCTTGCCGTCGGGCTCGGGCTCAGCGGCACTCTGCTGTCCGGCCTCGCATGCGGGCTGGCCCTCGGCTCACACGTTTGGCTGCACAGACCGACCGTCATCGCCACCGTACCCAGTCCAGGGGAGGTGCTGCATCGAGACCGGACGGCCACTTTGGCCTTCGGGCTTGCGGTGGCGCTCGCCTACGGGACCGTCGGTGGACTCACCGTCTGGTATTCGGGTGATCCTGCCGCCAGCATCCCCAGCGTGCCAGCTGACATCGCTGTCACCGCTCTCGTGGGCATAACTGCCGGCGCGCTGATCGGCGGCCTGTCGTACGGGCGAGCTGGCGCGATTTCCTACGCACTGTCGGTGATGGCTGCGGGTGCCCTGGCCGATGGCCCCGCACACGTAACCGGCCTCGGCCCCGGGCTCTCCTACGGAATCACCTTCGGATGCGCTATCGCGGCAGTGACAATGCTGCCCAGGGCATGGGGCACCTATACGGTGAACCGGATATGGCTCGCCCTATGCGGCCACCTCCCCTGGCAGCTGATGGCGTTTCTGGCCGATGCGCACCACCGCGGCGTGCTGCGCCAATCAGGAGGGGTGTACCAGTTCCGCCACGCACGACTACAGCACCACCTCGCCCAGATCCATCAAACGCACAACCGGCGACACGAGCACCTCCGTGGCCACTGAAGACTCCGGCTCCGGCCTGCTCCGGATCACACCATGATTGCCAGAATCGGCGCATGCCGACAATCGGATCCGTTGTGATGGGTGTCTCGGATGTGCCGCGCGCTGCCGCGTTCTGGATGGAGGCCCTGGGCTACGTCCCGCGGGAGGAGATGGAAGACGACTGGGTGGTGCTGGTGCCAGCGGACGGGGCCGGGGCCCAGCTGTCGCTTGGCCTCAGTGAGACGCCGGTCCAGGAGCATTCACGGATCCATCTGGACCTGTACGCCGGGGACGCGGCCGATCAGGCCGCCGAGGCCGGGCGGCTGGTGTCCCTGGGTGCCCAGCGCGTCGACCGGGATCTTTATCCCGGTGACGCTGACTTTGTCGTGCTCGCCGATCCCGAGCGCAACCGCTTCTGTGTCATCGGCACCAGTCACGGCTAACCGGCGGCCGGTGGCCATGGCGAAGGACCTGCCGGCCGGTGCCCGCGAGCCTGTGGCCGGCAGGCAGACGTTGCCTGCTACTGCACTACTGCGTGTATCAGCGCAGGTCACCGGTGACTGCGGCTGCCCGGCCGTTATGGCGTGATCGCGATGGCGATGGGAGCGGTCCCGCCGCCAGGTCACACCGACCCGGTGCCCCGTGGCTTCCATCGCCGCCCGTCACGACCCTGCTGGAGTCCGGCGCCCGCGTCGTGTCGGCTATCGCCTGGCCGACAAGGAACGCCCGGCTACGGCGGCCGCCGCCAGCCCTCTGCCCCGGCCGGTGACCCGCAGCGTCTGCCCCGGCCGGTGACCCGCAGCGTCTNNTTCGTACGCGCTGCTGTGGCCGGGTGGGGGTAATGATCCCCTGCCTCTGCATGTGTTGCCGCACAGCGCGCTACGCGCGGCCCTCGGCCTAGCGCCGTTTACCTGCGACCGCGAATTTCCCCTCTTCCCGTAGCTGTCTCGCGACGTGACGGCGGCTTTCCGCCGCTCAGTGCGATCTGGACT
>DPMS01000703.1 GCA_003541285.1 Actinomycetota bacterium | reverse complement strand
GACTGCAGCGAAAGCCGCGGCTGGCAAGGGCTGATGCCGCCAGGAGTTACGGGATAACACTGCCAATTCGCAACATGTAGTTGATCATGCACCATGAGTCACATTGGGATGGCCGGGTTTTCCGGCTCACCTCAAGGAGGCATCATGGATGACGCGTCACGCGTCCGGTTCACCGGCCCGCTGGAGCCCTACGCTGCGGGTTACGCGGCTGAGCTCGCCAGGCTCGGGTACACGCCGCTGTCAGCGCTCATGCAGCTGCGGCTTGCCGCGCAGCTGAGCCGGTACCTGGTTTCAGAGGGCTTGCCGGCGCTCACGCTGGACGCCGCCTCGGATTTCCTGGCCGCGCGGCGGACCGCAGGGCTCAGGGAGTACGTTCACATGCAGGCGTTCGGCCCGCTGCTGGGATACCTGCGGGGCATCGGCGCGGTGCCGCATCCGGAAACGGCCGCCCCGCAGGGGCCGGCCGCGGGACTCCTGGGTGCCTGGGATCGCTACCTGGCCGGCGAGCGGGGCCTGGGGGCCGGAACGCGGGCCAATTACGCAAGGTACGCCCGGCCGTTCCTGGACGGCTTCGTTTCCGGCGATGCCGGGCCGGAGGGCCTGTCCGCGGCGGACGTGACCGCGTTCATGGTCAGGACGGCCTGCGGCCGGAGCCCGAACGAGACCCGGTACACGGCGACGGCGCTGCGGTCGCTGCTGCGGTTCATGCACGTTCGCGGGCTTGCCCCCGGGCCGCTGGCGGATGCTGTCCCGCATGTTTCCCGCCGCGGCAGGACCGGCAGGCGGACAGCGGCGACGGCGCAGGCGGTGGCCGCCATGCTGGCCGGATGCGACCGTTCCCGTCCCGCGGGGCGCCGGGATTACGCCATCATCATGCTCCTGGCCCGGCTCGGCCTGCGGGCCGGCGAGGCCGCCGGCCTGGACCTGGATGACCTGGACTGGCATGCCGGCCTGATCACCGTGCACGGCAAGGGCAGCTCTCATGACCGGATGCCGCTCCCGCCGGACGCCGGCGAGGCGATCGCGGCCTGGCTCCGGGACGGGCGGCCGCGGAACGCCCTGGACCGGCGCGTGTTCACCCGGCTCCCGGCCCCGCAGCGCGGCCTGACCGCCGCCGCCCTGAAGTACATCGTGGCGGCCGCCGCAGAAAGAGCGGGCACCGGGCGGGTGTCCCCGCATCAGCTGCGGCACTTCGCGGCGACCGTCACCCTGGCGGCGGGCGCGCCGCTGGATGAGGTCCGCCAGGTCCTCCGGCACCGCCGGGAGGCGGCCACCGCCATCTATGCCTCGGTCGGTACCGAAAGGCTGCGCCCGCTCGCCCGCCCGTGGCCGGGCGGCGCGTCATGACCGCGCTCAGCGGCGCGCTGGCCGACTACCTGGCACTCCGCCGCGCCCTGGGCTTCCGGCTCGAGCGCGCGGGAAAGCTGCTGGGCCAGTTCGCCGGTTTCCTCGAAGCCCAGGATGCCGGCGTGATCACCATTGCCCGCGCCGTCGCCTGGGCACGCCTCCCGGAGAAGGCGTCGCCGCGGTGGCTGGCGATGCGGATGTCGGCCGTCCGCGGCTTCGCCGCTTACCTGCACGCAATCGATCCCCGGCACGAGGTGCCGCCGGCCGGGCTGTTCCCGGACCCGGGCGGCCGGCCCGTCCCCTACCTGTATTCCGGCGCTGACATCACCGCGCTGATGACGGCCGCGGGAAACCTGAACGGCGAGCAGCGGCGGGCCGCCTACCGTGCCCTGGTGGGCCTGCTGGCCGTCAGCGGGATCAGGATCGGGGAGGCCATCCGCCTCGACGACGGGGACCTCGACGAGGACAGCGGGACGCTCCTGGTCCGGCAGTCGAAATCAGGCAGGCCCCGGATCGTCCCCCTGCACCCCACCACGATCGCAGAAATACGCGCCTACCAGCGGGTCCGCGACCGGACCCGGCCGCTGCGGCGGACGGACGCCCTGTTCACGACGCTGACCGGCGCCCGCCTGAACTACCCCGGCACCTGCACGACGTTCCGCAGGCTGGTCACGCTCGCGGGACTGCCCGCACGCCCCGGCGCCCGCCCGACAATCCACGGGCTACGGCACTCGATGGCAGTCACCACCTTGCTGGAGTGGTGCCGCGACGGCGAGGACGTCCGTGCCCGGATCCCGCAGCTGTCCGCCATGCTCGGCCACAGCGGCCCCCGGGACACCTACTACTACCTGCACGCCGCACCCGAACTGCTCGCCCTGGCCGGGCAGCGGCTGGAGCACTACCTGGAGGAACCGTCATGACCCTGCTCGCCCCGCACCTGCAGGCATTCTTCACTGATCGGCTCATCCGCCAGAAGCAGGCCAGCCCGCACACTGTCACCGCCTACCGCGACACGTGGCGGCTGCTGCTCGCCTATGCCGGCCAGCGTGCCGGGAAACCGCCCTCCCGCCTCGACATCGCCGACCTCGACGCCACGCTGGTCACCGGGTTCCTGGACCACCTCGAGCACGCCAGGGGCTGCACGGCCCGGACCCGCAACGCCCGGCTCGCCGCGATCCGGTCCCTGTTCGGCTACCTGGCCACCCGCTGCCCCGAGCACGCCGGCGACATCGCCCGCGTCCTGTCCGTCCCCGCCAAGCGCTGCGACAGCACCATCGTCGGCTACCTCGCCGAGCCCGAGGTGGCCGCGCTACTCGCCGCACCCGACCCCGCCACCTGGACCGGCCGCCGCGACCGCGCCCTCTTGCACACCGCCGTCACCACCGGCCTGCGCGCCTCCGAGCTGACCGGCCTGACCCGCGGCGACGTTCACCTCGGCCCCGGCGGCTACCTCGCCTGCCACGGCAAGGGACGCAAGGACCGCATCACCCCGGTCTCCGGCAACGCCGCCGCCGCGCTGCAGGCATGGCTCGCCGAACGCTCCGGGCAGCCCGCCGACGCCGTGTTCTGCACCCGGCGGGGCACCGCCATGAGCACCGACGCGATCGCGGACCGCGTCGCCGTCCACACCACGAAGGCCGCAGCCGCCTGCCCCTCCCTGACCAGCAAGAACGTCTCTCCCCATGTCCTGAGGCACACGGCGGCCATGAGGCTCCTGCACGCCGGAGTCGACGTCACCGTCATCGCCTTGTGGCTCGGTCACGAGTCGGCCACCACCACGCTCGTCTACCTGCGAGCCGACCTTGAGCTCAAGCAGCGGGCACTCGACCGCACGACCCCTCCGGGCGAGAAGCCCGGACGCTACCAGCCGCCCGACGACCTCCTCGCGTTCCTCGACGGGCTCTGATTATCCCGCAGGCGGCGGCCGGCTCACCGGCCGCCGCCGCGGCTTTCGCTGCAGTCCCCGGCATAACCCNNGCCCTCGGGATAATGCGCCCAGCAGTAGAGGTTGACCAGGCCGTCCGCCTTCTTCCCCCGCGGACTCATACACCTTGTAGAAGTCGCTGGAGATGACCAGCCGCCGCGGTCCGCCGTCCTCATCCGGCGTGAGCTGCCCGGTCTGCCCGTCGATCCCGGCGTGGCGGGCCAGCACCACCCCCGATCTTGTGGGGTCCATCACGAAACAGCAGGTGTCCGGGCCCAGGAAGACCCACAGCCACCACTTCGCCGGGCCGCCGCCTTCCCGCGGGGCGAACACCCGCCACGTGGTCTCGTCCGCGTGCAGGTGCCACGAGCCGCGCGACCGCTCCGTGATGGCGCCCGCGGCCGGGGCCAGCAGCGCGCCGGCCTGCGCGCACGTCCCCGCCAGCGTCGCCGGCGAGATGCCCGCGCCCTGCCGGGCCAGCCCCGCCACCAGGGAATTCATGCTCCGCCCCGCCGCATACCGCTCCGTGAGCAGCATCGCGACGAACGCGTTCGTGAACATGCCCTTCCCAATCGCCTTCGGCGGGCCGGGCGCCATCGCCGTCGCCGGCACCCGGCAGCCGCAGGCCCGCCGGCGCCGGCGGCGGCAGTGCGCCGCCACCCGCACGATCACCACCCAGTCCAGCAGCTCCGTGATGTGATCGCCGAGCAGCGTGAACGGCTCCCCGCACTCCGGGCAGCAGTACCCGCCACCCGGGAAATCCCAGACCACCTTGAACCTTGGCAGATGCGAGTAATCCCGCCGCCCCGCCCGCGCCCCCGGGCCGCGCTTCTTCTTCCCGCTCCCGCCAGGGCCGCCCTGCCGCTCCCCGCCGCCAGCCCCGTCATCACCGGCACCCGGCTCCGGACGCGACCGCTCCGACGACCGCCCGAACACCATCCGCTGCAGAACCGCCAGGTCAGCGCGTAGTTTCCCCAGCTCGGCAGCCTGCTCCGCGTTCTCCGCCCGCAGCCGTTCGCAGAGGGCAACGAACTGGGCAACCTTTGATTCGAGCGAGTTGAACTCTGCTTCCACGCGTAAACTATGTTTCAAATTTCAAGCTGCGTCAAGAAATAACA
>DPMS01000093.1 GCA_003541285.1 Actinomycetota bacterium | reverse complement strand
CGGCGGCGTCGTAGCTGAATCCCTGCGAGCCGAGCACCCCCTCCAGCGGGACCGGTTCGAACGGCGCCAGCACGACCAGCTCCTCGCCGTCGGCCAGGGCCGTCACCGCGGCCATGATCGTGTCGAACGGCTCGCCGCCGGCCGCGATGATCGGCCGCGCGTCCACAGTCGCCACGCTGCACCTCCTCCCCGGCCGCCGCCGGGCCGGGCAAATATTTCCAGCAGTCACTAGAAAAATATCATACGGCAGGCACTTACGCCTGGCATGCCCGCAGCCCGGGCCGACGCCAGGGGCCCGGGGAAGGTCCGCCGGGCCGCGCCGGATCGCAGGCTCGTCCAGGGCGTCATCGTTGACCTCCTGGTTCACGCGCTGTGCCTGTCCCGGCCGGCAGTCCCGGGCCGTCCCCCGGTGCTGGGCTGGCCCGCGCCATCCTCGCCGCCCGCGACGTTGCCTGCCCTGCTGGCGGGTGTCCTGCTGTCCGGCGGTCTTGCGCCGACGCCCTCTGCGACGAAATATTTACATAAGAATATGGTTTTAACTAGTATGCTGGAGGAAATGATGGGCAGCGGGCCACGGATCCTGATCGCTGGCGGCGGCTGCGGCGGCATGCACACCGCGCTGCGCCTGGAACGGCTGCTGCGCCCGGGCGAGGCGACGGTGATGGTCGCCGACCCTTGGTCGTACATGACCTACCAGCCGCTGCTCGCCGAGGCGGCGGCCGGCAACCTGGAGCCCCGGCATGTCGTGGTCCCGCTGCGCGGCGTCCTGCGCCGCACCCAGGTCATCAAGGCGGCGGTCAGCTCTCTCGACCACGCGCACCGGGTGGCCCGCCTGACAACCGGCGACGGCGAGGACACGCTAGCCGGCTACGACATGCTGGTGCTGGCGCCGGGATCGATCTCCCGGGTGCTTCCGGTCCCCGGCCTGGCCGAGACCGGGATCGGGTTCAGCACCATCGGCGAGGCCATCCACCTGCGCAACCACGTTCTCGGCCGGCTTGACGCCGCGGCGGCCGCCAGCTCGGCGCAGGCCCGCCGTGCCGCGCTGACGTTCGTGTTCGCCGGCGGCGGCTACGCCGGTGTCGAGGCGCTGGCCGAACTGCAGGACATGGCCTTCGACGCCTGTGCGCGTTATCCCGAGCTCAGCCGCCGGGAGATGCGCTGGATCCTGGTGGAGGCGGCGGACCGGATCCTGCCCGAGGTCAGCCCGGCGATGGCGGACTACACCGCCGCCCTGCTGCGCCGCCGGCACATCGAGGTCCGGCCGCGGACCCGCCTGGTATCCGCCGAAGGCGGCCGGGTACAGCTTGATGACGGTGAGGAGTTCCCCGCCGGGACCCTGGTGTGGACCGCCGGGGTCGCCCCCAGCCCGCTGGCCAGGCAGGCGGGCCTGCCCACGGACGCCACGGGCCGGGTCATCGTCGACGAGTTCCTGGCAGTGCAGGGCGCCGACGGCGCGTGGGCCCTCGGCGACTGCGCCGCCGTCCCTGACCTGGCCGCGGGCGGCGGGGCCGTGTGCGCGCCGACCGCCCAGCACGCCTGGCGGCAGGCCCGCCTCCTGGCCGGCAACATCACCGCGGTGCTGCGCGGCGGCACGCCGCGCCCCTACCGGCACGCCTCCGCCGGGTCGGTGGCCAGCCTGGGCCTGTACCGCGGCGTCGCGGAGGTCTACGGGCTGCGGATGCGCGGCTTCCCCGCCTGGCTGACCCACCGCACCTACCACCTGCTGAAGCTTCCGACGGTGAACCGGCGGCTGCGCGTGGTCTCCGACTGGATGCTGGCGCTGCTGTTCCCGCGCGAGGTCGTCTCCCTCGACGTGCTCGAGCACCCGCGCCGGGACTTCCAGGCCGCACTGCGCGTCATCGCCACCGGGCCGTCGCGCGTGGCGCCATTCCCAGGTCAGGAAGAGAAAGAAGCTGAGCACCATGCTTACCGTCAGTGAGCAGCAAGAGTTGCACCAGATCGAGGAGGAACTGAGGGATACCGACCGCGGGTTCGCGCGGCGGCTGGCCCTGTTCCAGGGCGTGCTGCGCTGGGCCGCACCGGGCCGGCCGGCTTACCTGCTGGCGCTGGCCGTACTGGCGGCGGCGTTGCAGTGGCTCGTCGCGGCAGCGGGGCGGCTGCTGACGGCGTGCGCCGAGGGGGTGGCGCTGATGGAGCCGACGGCCCTGATGGTTCTCGACGGCACGGCCTGGCCGGGCGGGGAGTCCGGGCAGGCGCGGGGTCGCAGTAGCAGCCCGGCGCAAGACCGGCCGCAGTCTGACGGGACGGACCCGCGATGAGCACGCCGGGAAGCACGGACGGCTGGGTCCGCGTGTGCCGCCTGGTCGCGCTTGGCGAGGACGAGCCGGTGCACGTGGATATCGGCCAGTGCCCGGTGTGCCTGGTGCGTGCCGGCGGCGCGCTGTATGCGCTGCGCGACGAGTGCACCCATCAGGCTGTGCCGCTGTCGGAGGGCGAGGTGGCCGGCGGAGCGATCGAGTGCTGGCTGCACGGATCCCGCTTCGACCTGGTGACCGGCCGGGTGCTCTCACCTCCGGCAACCCGGCCGGTCACCGTCTACGGCGTCCGGACCTGCGGCGAGGACGTTTTTGTGCACCTGGGGAAGGGCGAGCGGGACAGCGTGCCGGGCTGAGGCGCGTCCGCCGGGCACAGCCCGGCGGACGCCCAGGCACCGGTGGGTGGAGGTGATGTGATGGAGCCGCAGGCTGGGGGCGGCACGCCGCTGGCGATGCGGGCGCGCAGGCTATGGCCTGACCGCAATCCGCTGCGGCGGGCTGCCGACCGGGCCGAGTTCGCGGTCGCCGCGCTGCTGCTTGTGGCGTACCTGGCCGGCGTGCCGCTGACCGCGCTGGCCGCGGCCCGGCGGGCGGCGGCATCCGGGCTCCGCACCGAGCGCGCCCAGGCCGGGTGGCACCAGGTGCCGGTCCTGCTGCACGACGCGCCTACGCCGGCCGGCAGCCTGTCCTTCCCGGTGCCGTGGCCGCCGGTGCTGGCGCGGTGGGCCAGCCCGGCCGGGCCTCGCACCGGGCTGGTCGATGTCCGGCCGGGTACCAGGGCTGGCAGCGCCGTGGAGGTCTGGATCGACCGGCCGGGCGGGCTGACCGGGGTGCCCGTCGAGGCCGCCGACGTGGCTCGCCGGGTGCTGGTGGCCGCCCTGGCGGCACCCGTCGCGCTATCGGTCATGCTGCTGGTCCTGTGGGCGTATGCCGGCATCTTCCTGGACTGGCACCGGATGGCTGCCTGGGACGCCGACTGGGCGGTGACCGAGCCGCAGTGGACCGGACGGCCCTAACCGGAGTCAGCGTCGCAGGACATGGAGGCAGTGATGGGGTAGCTGACGTGGCGTTGAGTCAACAGCTCGCGGCCGGGCCGGCGGCCAACGTCGAGGGCTTGGTCCAGGCCGGCGAGCTTGGGCCGGGCCGGACGGGCAGCGCATGGTCGAGGTCGTGCGGCACGTGCACGGCACTGGCTCGGTGAACGGCCTGGCGACCCGGCTGTCCGGGCTGCCCGGCGTGCCCGCGGTGACCGCCGAGGACGCCAACGCGACGGCCGGTTAGCGGCTAATCGTGGCTGGCGGGCTCCCCGGCATCGCCGGCCGCGTGCCGCGCCAGGACGAACAGCAGGTCCGACAGCCGGTTGAGGTAGCGCAGCACCTCGTCGCCGACGGGACGGCCGCCGGCCTGGGCCCGGACCGCGTGGCGCTCGGCGCGGCGGACCACGGCGCGGGCGAGGTCGAGCATCGCGCCGGATCGCGTGGCGCCGGGCACGACGAACACGGGGCGCAGCGGGCGTTCAGCGACCAGGGCGCGGCGCGTTCGCGATCGAGTAGGAGCGGACCACGAGCTGAGCGTCCGGGTCGCCGAGCAGCACGTACTGGCCTGGCTGGTAGCGCAGCCGCGGTTCGGCCGGGCGCAGCAGCAACTCGGCGATCACCGGGGTCCGCTGATGCTTGGCTGCCACCGTGAACTCGGCGTCTTCTGCCATCACCCGGCCTCCCCCACGTAGCCGCGGGCGGCGAGCGCGTCAAGCAGCAGGTGGAAGTACACCAGCCCGGCGTAGGGCTGCCAGCGGCGTGACAGCCTGGCCACCGCGTCATATCCCGCGTCCTCAGCAAGGCCGAAGCGGCGGCGCAGGTTGTTGCGGGCGCCCACATCGTCGCCGGGCAGCACGTGATAGCGGGCCAGGCCGCGCAGCATCACGTACTCGGCGCTCCAGCGGCCGATGCCGGGCAGGCCGAGCAGGATGCCCATCGCCCGGTCGTCGTCGGCGTCGCGCAGCGCCTCCAGGTCCAGCGCCTCGGCTGCCACCTGCCCGGCGACAGAGGTGATGGTGCGGGCTTTTGCTGTGCTGAACCCCAGGGCACGCAGCTCGGTCGGCTCGACATCGGCAAGCTGGGCTGGCGCCGGGAAGCCGTACCGGGTCACCGGTCCGGGTACGGCGGGCCCGAAGCGGCGGGCCAGCCGGCTGAGCAGGTGGATGCCCACATCGAGGGACAGCTGCTGGCAGGCGACGGCGTTGACCACGGCCTCGAACACGGTCGGGAAGCACGGCGGCCGCATCCCGCGGGACCGCGCCGCCAGCGCATTCAGCCGGGCATCACTCGCGGCGACCCGGTAGAACCCGGCAAGGTCCACGGTGAGGCCCAGCGTGCGCTCCAGGACCGGCCCGACCTCGGCTATCGCGGCGCGGCCAGCCGTCCCCGCGGGGCCGCGCAGCTCCGCGATCAGCGACGGCCTGCTGGCGGCGGGGTCCTGGCGGACGGTGACCTCGGCCGACTCGCTGGCCAGGCACAGGACCCGGCGGTGGCAGCCGGCGTCGAAGCGGTCCACCTCGTTGTGCGCCCGGCGCCGCAGCGCCCATACCACGTAATCGAGGCGGAACGGCGAGCTGACGTTGATCA
>DPMS01000158.1 GCA_003541285.1 Actinomycetota bacterium | reverse complement strand
CGCTGCTGGCCAGCCTGGGCACCTTCCCCGGCTATTTCCTGCGGCTGCCCGAGGAGAACCGGCGCGGCCCGGCCATCGTGGCATCTGCCCCCGCGCTCGTCCCGCTGACCACCAGCCAGGTCCGCGCGCTTCAGAACGAGGGCGGGCAGGTCATCGACGTGCGCCCGGTGGCCGACTACGCGGCCGGTCACATCCCGGGATCACTGGCAATCCCGCTGCGGGGGGCGTTCGCGACCTGGCTGGGCTGGCTCGTCCCTGACCCCGCCACCCCGCTCATCATCGTCGCCGGGCCCGGCCAGGACCTGGGCGAGGTCATCTGGCAGGCACTGAAGATCGGATACGACACCCTCGCCGGGACCCTGGCCGGCGGCATGCCCGCCTGGGAAGCCGCCGGGCAGCCGGTCGCGGCCACCCCACTGCTCACCCCCGGGCAGGTGGATCCGGCCGCCGTCATCGACGTGCGGCAGGCTGGCGAGTACGCCGCCGGGCACCTGCCCGGTGCGGCCAGCATCGAACTGGGGGCCCTCGCCGCCGGGGCCGCCGGGCTGGTGGGCCGGCGGGTGGTGACCATGTGCGGGCACGGCGAGCGTGCCGCCACCGCCGCCAGCGTGCTGGAACGGGCCGGGCACACGGGGGTGGCCGTCGTGGACGGCGGCCCGCCGGACTGGGCCGGCGCCACCGGCCGGGCGCTGGAGGTAAACGCGTGACCATCCCCGACCCGGCCCCGGCCGCGCCTGCCCGGCCGGCCCAGCCAGGAAACGCCACGCCCAGTCCTGGGGTCCGGCTGGGGCTGCGGGCCAACCTGGCCCAGTTCTCACTGCTGGTGGCGGTCAACGCGCTGGTCGGCGGGACGCTGGGCCAGGAGCGCACGGTTGTGCCGCTGCTGGCCGGGCAGACCTTCCACCTGGCCGCGTTCAGCAGCGCGCTCACCTTCATCCTGGCGTTCGGCGCGGTGAAGGCGATCACCAACTTCTTCGCCGGGACCCTGTCGGACCGGTTCGGGCGCAAGCCGGTGCTGGTCGCCGGGTGGCTGGTGGCGCTGCCGATCCCGGCGCTGCTGATCTGGGGGCCGAACTGGTGGTGGGTGGTGGCCGCGAACGTGCTGCTGGGCGTCAATCAGGGCCTGACCTGGTCCACCACCGTGATCATGAAGATCGACCTGGTCGGCCCGGCCCGCCGCGGCCTGGCCATGGGCCTGAACGAAGCCGCCGGGTACGGCGCGGTCGCGATCACCGCCCTGGCCACCGGGTACCTGGCCGCGGCATACGGCCTGCGCCCGGCCCCGTTCCTGCTCGGCGCCGCCTACATCGCGGCCGGCCTGGGGCTGTCCGCCGCCTTCGTCAAGGAAACCCGCGGCCACGCCCGCCACGAGGCCGCCGGGCACGTCACCGCCGCTGACCACCTGGGCGGGCACCTGACCACCCGGCAGGTGGCCTGGCTGACGAGCTTCTCCGAACGGGCACTGTCCGCCGCCTGCCAGGCGGGCATGGTCAACAACCTCAACGACGGCGTGGCCTGGGGCCTGTTCCCGATCCTGTTCACCCGTCATGGGCTGACCGTCGGCCAGATCGGCATCCTCGCCGCCCTGTACCCAGCGGTCTGGGGCGCCGGGCAACTGGCGACCGGCGCGCTGTCGGACCGGATCGGCCGCAAATGGCTCATCGCCACCGGGATGGGGGTGCAGGCCACAGCGATCGCTCTCGTTGCCCTCGGCGCCACCTTCACGGTGTGGGCGGTGGCCGCCGTGCTGCTCGGCGCCGGCACCGCCATGGTCTACCCCACCCTGCTCGCCGCCATCGGCGACGTCGCCCACCCTACCTGGCGGGCCCGCTCCGTCGGGGTCTACCGGCTATGGCGTGATGGCGGGTTCGCCGTCGGCGCACTGCTCGCCGGGGTCATCGCCGACGCGTTCGGCATCCTCGCGGCCATCTGGGTCGTCGCCGCCCTCACCGCCGCCTCCGGGCTCACCGTCGCCATCCGCATGTACGAAACCCGGCCTCATGTGGCCGGTCCACCCACGACCTAAAACGGCAGGGCCTGGGGCGGCATCAGAACGTCATGACCTTGTCCGCCCAGAGCGTCCAGTCGGTCAGCTCCTCCAGGGTGGCGCGATGTGCGCCTTTCACCAGTAGCTCCCCGGTGATACCGCGGGCATCCAGGCAGGTCCCGCAGCAGCCGACCTCGGCGCCGTGGCGGGCGGCTGATTCGATCATCCGGTCCAAGTGGTAATAGCCGTCGGGCACCTTCTGTCCGGCCACGGCGCAGCCGACGGCATCTCCCAGTAGGAAGACCCGCGCGTCCACGTCGGGTCGGCGGGCGAGGGCACCGGCCAGGCGCAGCCCGTTCCAGGACCGCTCAGTGCCATAGGGCGGGTCGTTGCAGATGATGAGAGTCTTCATGCGGTCTGCTCCCTGCTCCTGGCTGGGTTTTCGCCGACGGGCATGCACGTTCGGCCCATCATTCATGCCGCTACGAAACAGAAGCTATGGCCGTTCTACAGGCAGGGAGGAGGGACTTTGGACCTATCGCACCGGGCCGCTGGACCCGTGCGGCGAAAGTGTGCCGCTGTAGCAGCCGGCCAGGCGATGCCGCCGCCACCCCATGCCCAGCCACCAGCACGCTGCTATCGCGGGTCCGTCTCATGGGCCAGCCGAGACTCTGTGGAGAGCGCCCAGCACATAGTGTGAGAGCGAACCACTCCATCCGCCGGCACACCAGGCCTGCGCCGCGTACAGCGACTTTCGACGCCACCATCGGGCCGGCGCTGGGCGGAGGCTGCCACACCAGCCGCGACACCGCCGCCGCGATCCAGGCCACCGGGTTCACCATCGACCACCTGGACCCGTTCCGGTTCCCCGACACCCGCCTCACCATGCCAGCCACACCACACCTGCGCGGAACGGCCACCCGCAACCCTTAACGCCGACGACATACGAATTCATGAGCACCGGCCCCGTCGTCACGGTTGACACCTAGCGCTCCCGCTGAGCAATGACCCGCTGGCCTCAGGTATCGCAGCCAGAACGGATGTGAGATCGCCAAAGCCGCGCCCGGCACGGGCAGGCGGGCCATCTTCCGCTTCGCGCAGGTCAGAAATCCGGGGTCGGCCCGGCTGTGCCCCTCACCTGCCCCTCGAGGCCTTATATAGACGTATGTCTTAGATAAGGTCGGCCAGCGGGCTGTTCCCTCCCTGAGCCCACCGGCGCCTGGGCAGCGAGGCCATCGAGGATGAACACGGCGGAGGTGGCCGAGGTGGTGATCCGGGTGCGCGGGCCGGTTCCTTCCTGGTGCGCGGGCCGGTTCCTTCCTGGTGGGCGGGCGCGTGCTCGGGGCTGGCGGCCGCTTCGGCAACGCTGCGCAGCAGGGCGCGGATCGTCGCTGTGGCCACGCGGCTCAAGACAGCCCGGTCCAGGCCGGCACCAAGGCGGCCAAGCGGCGGCCGGTAGCAGCCGGCCAGCGCCACGCGGTTCCCCGTGTGCCGCGCGGTTCTGATCCGGTGTGTAGCAGTGGAAGAATAGGGAACGTCGGTCCCGTCCGCAGCACACGCGCCGTAGAGGCATCGTGGTGCACGGTCATCACGCCCGGGATCTGCCGGACATCCCGGCGGGGCTGGCACGCCGATGCCGGGAAGCCACCGGCCTGCGCCAGGGGAGGGCAGGGAGGTGACCGCGCCGTGTAACGCTCCGGCCTGCCACGACGTTGTACCCCCGTGGCCTGGCCATTTCGCGGCACGCGCCGCCTCCAGCCCAATTACGAACGGTGAGGACCCGTGACCTTCCGCCGTGTGCTGGAATGCCCCGCGCAGCACACCGCCACCCGCCCGTACGTGATCACCGAGAAACTGGCACCGGTCAGCGGCGGCGGGCAGGTCGTGGTCAGGCGGTCTGATAACTGCTGCCCCGCCTGCCCTGACGTGCAGCTCACCCCCCACATGGTGGTGCCCGGCGGAGCGGAGATGCCAGCCCACCGGTGCCCGTGCTGCGAAGCCATCTGGCGGCACGGGATCGGCCGGTGGGAATGCCTTGGGTTCGGCAGGCTGGTCCGGCATGACCCATCCCAGCGGGACGCGGGCAACCAGCTCTCATGCCAGGCTCACAGCATGAGCGGCACCGGGCCCGTCCACGACCGGCAGCTGCGCAACCGGGCACTCACCGCGTGGCTGCTATCAGCCAGGGCACTCCACGCCGGCGTGGCACCTGCCCCGGCTGTGAGCAGCCACCTATGTGAACACGATGGCAGGCGCTACGCGGTGGTGACGGGAACCACCACACAGGTGCTGGCGGTCTACCGGGTCAGCGCTACAGGCAGGCTGACACGCCAGCGTCGCTGGCCCCCGGGCATAACCCCCACCAGCCAACCACCGGCAGCCAGCACCTGAGCGGACCCGGCAACGAGCTGCGGTGCCGTCCCCACCGCTTCGGTCTTCTCCTCGCCAGCTCAGCAGCGCGAGGCCC
>DPMS01000330.1 GCA_003541285.1 Actinomycetota bacterium | reverse complement strand
CTGCTGGTCAGCGAGGACCAGGCAGCCCGCCAGGGCGAGGTGATCGCCCGGGTCGACTAGCGGCGCCCCCGCATTGCATGATCGCGGACGATTCTGTGTACTATCTGGGCTACGCAGCGCAAGGCATGAGCAGAGCACGTGGCGTTAGGCCGCTAGGACAGTGACAGGCACACTGGCGGGCGGGTGCGCTGCCGGGGGGAGCAGGGCTGGCTGCGGGAAGTATGCGCGCAGTTCGTGGGCTGCCTGTTCGCTCATGCTGTAGTGGGTGAGGACTTGCTCCAGTGGCCACGGTCGCTCTGGGTGGTGGACTTCGATGCCGATGGGGTTGTCATGCGCGTCGGCGTAGACGTAGGTCCCGTCCTCGACCTCGTCGGTGTGGTCCCATTCGGCCGTGGTCAAGGCGATGTAGAGCGCGTCGGCCTCGGTGTCCCACTTCAGTTCGATCATCGTCGCTTTCCCCTGCGCTCTAGCCGGATGACCGTCTTCACCACAGTGTCGTCGGGTGTGGTGCAAACCTCGACTCTCCCATCGAGTGGAAGATACCGTGTACTTCCATCCTGACCAGCGGCTGCGGTTCTGCTCGCCGTTGTCCAGTATCCAGTACACGTCCTCTTCGGTGAGATCCTGCTGATCCATCCTTTCCCGGGCGTGGCTGCTGAGCCTTGGCCTAGGCACCTCCTGGGCGCGGCTGCTGGGCGTCGGCCTGGGCATCGCCCGGTGCACCCGGGGCGGCAGTCTGGCTGGCGGCGGTTGTGAGAGTGATGGTCTTCACCGGGCGGTCGTCCAGTATCAGATCGAGCGAGTAGTCGCCATAGGCGGGGATGGGCAGCCGGGTATTGAGCGCTAGGACGACGCTGTACGGGCGGCCTGGTGGCGGCTGTGGGGTGTCTGCAGGCACGGGGCCGACGACGCCGGCGACTTCGGCGAGGCGGGTTCCGTCTGCGTTCTGGAAGATCAGGGTGAATGGGTGCGGGTCGCGTGCCTCCGCGACGTCTAGCAGATACGCAGGCCGATCCCGGCTGTTAGGATTCCTGGCACTACGGGCAGGTGCGCTGTGTCGAACCCAGCGCCGACCATGTTCAGGACGCCGGCGTCTGTGCGTACGTAGTCCGCGACAACCATGAAGTCCAGCTCGGGCATGGGCTTCACCGTACCGGCCACGCGGTGCGTCTCGTGCCAACTCCTGTCGGCGGCGCTAACGGCTGCACTCCACGTCCCGCCCGGTGACCGCGCTTTGGCTGGGCGGTTGGCGGGCAGCAGCTTGGCCGGGGGTGTCGGCTTCAGGTCTTTGATGTAGGGAGTTGAGCGGGCGGCGCATTCAGGTATCTGGCACGGCTGACCTGCGGCAGGCGGACTGGAAACAAGGGGCGCAGGGCCATAGGTCACCAGGGCCGCCCTCGTGGAGAAAGCGATGCATGCCGCGATGATGACCCCTAGGGCAGTGAGGAAGGTGGGGGATATCGCGGTGCGGCGTGCTGCTGTGACAACGCGGCGGCCCCATGGCTGGAGTGCCCATGCGGGTTATGGGTGCACGGAGTTTGCGGGCGCCTCTGATGTGGTGGGATCGGGAAATACTGCCGCTCGTCAGGCAGGGCACTGTCCGCGGTGCTGCTGCTGTGCGGGAACCTTGGCCTGGGTGGCTCCTGGGAAGGTAACCCGCGTCTGCTGGCCCGGCTGGCCGAACTGGTCACACTGGGCCCACGACCTGCTCACCGGCCGCCGGCTCCGGTTACCTGCCCTCCGGTTACCTGCTGCCCTCGCCTCAGCACCGTTGGGCGAATACTGGTAGATGGGTAGGTATAAGAAGGTGGGGCGGCGTCTTCGCCGGTGACGACCTGGCGGCTCATTTATCACGGTTTCGCGCCCGAGGAGGAAGGCCAGCGCGAGGCGCTGTGCACCCTGGGCAATGGCTATCTCGCCACCCGCGGTGCCGTTCCCGAGTCTCAGGCCGGGGACGTCCACTACCCGGGCACCTACGTGGCCGGCTGCTACAACCGGCTCCGCGACTCCGTGAACAGCCAGTCTGTCGAGAACGAGAGTCTGGTCAACGTGCCCAACTGGCTGCCGCTGACCTTCCGGATCTCCGGCGGCCCCTGGTTCGCCCTCAGCGATGTGGACGTACTGGCGTACCGGCAGGAACTCGACCTGCGGCGCGGGATCTTGATCCGGGTGGTGCGATTCCGGGACACGGCGGGGCGTACCACCCGGCTGGCCCAGCGGCGGTTCGTGCACATGGAATGCGAGCACCTGTGCGGGCTCCAGACGACGCTGGTGGCCGAGGACTGGGCGGGCACCCTGGAGGTGCGCTCGGCCCTCGACGGCACGGTGGAAAACACCGGTGTCGAGCGCTACCGCAAGCTGTCGAGCCGTCACCTCCGCCCGGTGCGGGCTGAGGCGCCCGACGACGAGACCCTGCTGCTGGTCACCGCGACCACCCGGTCCTACATCCGGATCGCACAGGCCGCCCGGACCCGCGTGGTCCGCCAGCACAACGGCGATGTCGGCCGCAGCCTGAAGGCTGGGCCGGACTGGGTTGCCCACCACCTTGTCACCGACCTGCTCCTGGGCGCGTCCATCACCATCGACAAGGTCGTGGCGATCTACACGTCGCGCGACCGCGCGATCTTCGAGCCCGCCTCGGCGGCGGTGAACGCACTGGCCCGGGCCCCGGACTTCGACGAGCTTCTGGAGCGGCACGTACGCGCCTGGGACCGCCTGTGGCAGCGGGCGCGGGTCGAGATCGGGCACGCGGACACGCTGCGGGTGATCAGGCTGCATCTCTTCCATCTGCTGCAGACCGCCTCCGAGCACTGCGTGGATCTCGACGTCGGCGTCCCGGCCCGCGGACTGCATGGCGAGGCATACCGGGGCCACGTCCTGTGGGACGAACTTTTCGTCTTCCCGATACTCAATCTCCGGCTGCCGCTGATCACCCGGGCCCTGCTGCGCTACCGGTACCGGCGGCTGCCGGAGGCACGCTGGGCAGCGCGGGAGCAGGGATACGCCGGCGCGATGTTCCCCTGGCAATCGGGCAGCGACGGCCGTGAAGAGAGCCAGCACATCCACCTCAACCCCTTCTCGGGCCGGTGGGTGCGCGATACCAGCCACCTGCAGCGCCATATCGGCATCGCGGTCGCCTACAACGTCTGGCAGTACTACCAGGCCACCGGCGATGACGAGTTCCTCAGCCACTACGGCGCGGAAATGATCCTCGACATCGCGCGCTTCTGGGGCAGCCTCGCTGCCTACGACCACGGGCGCGACCGGTATGTCATCCGCGGCGTCATGGGCCCAGATGAGTTCCACACCGGCTACCCCGACGCACCGGAAGACGGCATCGACAACAACGCCTACACGAACGTCATGGCGGCGTGGGTCCTGCTGCGTGCTCTCGAGGTGCTGGACATGCTGCCGGACGTCAGGCGGGGCGAGATCACCGAGTCACTCGGGCTCAGCCAGGAGGAGACGCTGCGCTGGGAGGAGATCTCCCGCCGGCTCTACGTTCCCTTCCACGAGGACGGGATCATCAGCCAGTTCGAGGGCTACCAGGATCTGGAAGAGTTCGACTGGGCCGGATACCACGAAAAATACGCTGATATCCGGCGGCTGGACCGCCTGCTCGAAGCCGAGGGCGACTCCCCCAACCGGTACAAGCTCTCCAAGCAGGCTGACGTGCTCATGCTCTTCTACCTGCTCTCCGCCGACGAACTCAGCGGCCTGCTGGATCACCTCGGCTATCCGTGGGATCCCGGCAACATCCCGCGGACCATCGACTACTACCTCGCCCGCACCGCCCACGGCTCCACGCTGAGCGCCGTGGTGCACGCGTCGGTCCTGGCCCGCGCCCACCGGCACCGGGCGCTGGACTACTTCATCGAAGCGCTGCGCAGCGACATAGCCGACATCCAGGGCGGTACTACCGCCGAGGGCATACACCTTGCCGCCATGGCCGGCTCGGTTGACGTTCTGCAGCGCTGCTTCGCCGGGGTGGAGGTCCGCGGTGACACGCTCTGGCTGAACCCGTACTGGCCTGCCGAGCTGGGAGTGCTTGAGTTCACGATGCGTTACCGAAGGCACACCCTGACCGTGCGTATCGCGGGCAGGACGGCACGGGTCTCGGCGGGTGCCGGGGCGCAGTCACCCATCCGGATCTGCTGCCGTGACGAGTGCGCCGAACTGCGGCCCGGCGAAGCCGCCGAACTGCCCCTGCCCGGGGACGGGGTGGTCCGCCGGCCTTCCGGAGGGGCGGGGTGATCCTGCAGGCCAGGCACGGGACCAAAGCCTCTGTCTTCCGCCCGCCGCCGCGGGGATCGTAGGTATTAGCAGCACGGCCGCGCCCGACCGGCGCCAGCCGGGTGGGCCCGGCCAGGTGAGGGGGTAGCCGTGGGTGTCGCACGCCGCATCGCCGAACTGTACGAAGTCAAGGTGAACGCGCTGCTGGACCGCCTCGAAGACCCCCGGGAGATGCTCGATTACTCGTATGCCCAGCAGCAGGCGATGCTGCACAGGCTGCAGCAGCAGGCAACGGAGGTGGCAGCGAGCCGGCATCTCGCACAGATGCAGGAGACGCAGTTGCAGCGCTCCGCGGACCGGCTGCAGGATCAGGCGGAGCAGGCTGTCGCCGCCGGGAAGGAAGAACTCGCCCGGCAGGCTCTGGCCTGGCGTTCGGCGATCCTCGTTCATATCGATGACCTCAGGGCCGAGCAGGTCGCGTTGCGGGCGGACGAAGAACAGCTCACTGCCAGCGCCCGGCGGCTGCAGCGCAAGATCGAGGCATTTGGTCTCCACAAGGAGACCATCAAAGCCAGCTACACCGCGGCCAAAGCATCCGCAAGCGTGAGCCAGCTGGTCGGCGGGGCCACCGAGGAAATGGGCGACGTGGGCATCGCCACCCGCCGGGCTGAGGAGACCACGGCCCGCCTCCAGGCACGCGCCCAGGCGCTGGAGGAGCTGCTCGCCGCGGAGGGCCCGGGTGGCCCGGCCCCCAGTGCGAGCCTCGAACAGGTCCAGGCTCAGCTCGATGCCGTCACCACCAAGGCCGTGGTCGAGGAGGAACTGGCCCGGATCAAGGCCCGGCTGGCCACCGGGGCCGGGACCCCAGCGGGCAAGCCCCCCGAGGGCAAAACCCCAGCGGGCAACACCCCGGCGGGCAAAACCCCAGCGGGCAAGCCTGCGGCGGGCAACACCCCGGCGGGCAAGCCTGCGGCGGCAACTGCCGCACCCGCACGGACGTCGTCGGATAACACCGGGACGGAGGGGACATCGTGATAAGCCACGCCGAGGTGGAGAAGCTACTGGGGATCGAGGCCGCCGGGCCGTCGGTGCTGTCGCTGTATCTTTCGGTGCCGATGGACCCGGATGCGCGGCGCGGGTTGCCAGCCCGGGCCGGCGAGCTGTTCGCGCTGGCCGCCCGGGACGGGAACGGCACCGGCCCGATCCAGGTGCGCCAGGAGGACCGGCAGCTGGTGCGGCGCCTGCTGGAGCAACATGGCCGCGACTGGCTGGGCCACACCGTCGCGATCTTCGTCTCCGCCCAGCCACATCTGGCCGAGACCATCCCGCTGCCCAGCCAGCTGCCCGAGCGGGCCGTCCTGGCGACCCGGCCGCACGTGCGCCCGCTGCTGGTCGCGATTCAGCGGCACCCCGTCTACCTGGTCGCCGTGATCGACCAGCAGCACGCATGGCTGTTGCGGGTGGCCGGGGAGCGGATCGATACCGTCGGCAGGTCCGATATGGCGGTACCAGCTGCGGACAGCGTGCGGAGCTGGGTGCGGAGCCAGGGCTTCGGCGGCTGGTATGGCCTGGAATCCCACCGGGTCCACGAACGCATCA
>DPMS01000741.1 GCA_003541285.1 Actinomycetota bacterium | reverse complement strand
GCGCAGGACCAGACCAGGACGGTGATCGTGCCGTCGGTGCGGGGCAGGATCCTCGACGACGTCGGCACTCCCCTGGTCAGCAACCACACCGCCCTGGTGGTCTCGGTCAACCGTGTGCTCGTCGCCCAGCAGGCCGATGGCGGCATCAGCGTGCTGCACCGGCTGGCGAAGCTGCTGCACATGAACTACCAGACGCTGCAGCAGAAGATCCGGCTGTGCGCCCCCGGGGTGTCCCAGCCCTGCTGGCAGGGCTCTCCCTACCAGCCGATCCCGGTGGATCAGCAGGCATCGGACGCGGTGGCCCTGCAGATCATGGAAAGCCAGCGCGAATTCCCCGGTGTGACCGCACAGGTGCAGCCGGTTATCAACTACGCACAGCCTTACAGCACCGACGCCGCGCAGATGCTGGGATACCTGCAGCCCATCACCCCGCAGGAGGTCGCCCAGCGCCATCTGCCCGAAACCGGCTTTTCCGGTGTGGACCTGGTCGGGCAGGCCGGGCTGGAGTACGAGTACGACCGGCAGTTGCATGGCACGGCCGGCCAGCAGGTGCTCTCGGTCAACGCCGCCGGCGCGGTGACCGCCATCCATCACCAGACCCCGGCCGTTCCCGGCGACACCCTGGTCACCAGCCTCAACGCCCAGCTTCAGCAGGACACCCAGAACGCGCTGGCGCAGGCCATCGCCCGGGCGCAGGCCGAGGGCAACGTGGATGCGACCACCGGCGCGGCGGTGGTGATGACCACCCATGGCCGGGTGCTGGCGATGGCCAGTTACCCGACCTACAACCCCGCCGTCTGGACCGGCGGCCTGTCCACCCGGCAGTTCCGGAACATCTTCGGCACCCGCCGTGGGGAGCCGATCCTGAACCGGGCCACCCAGGGCGAGTACGCGCCAGGCTCCACCTGGAAGGTGACCTCGACCGCCGCCGCCATGGCGCATGGCTTCTCCGCGGCCGGGCCTTACAGCTGCCCGGGCGCGGTGACCGTGGCCGGCCACGTCTTCAACAACTGGACCGCGTCCAACCTCGGGCCGATGTCGCTGCACCAGGCACTGGTCATGTCCTGCGACACGGTCTTCTACCAGATCGCCTACCAGATGTGGCTGCGGGACAACCCGCACGCCGACCTGACCGCCAACCCGCACGCGCCGGTGCAGCAGATGCAGAAGATGGAACTGGCCTTCGGGTTCGGCCGCGACACCGGGATCGACCTGCCGGAGGAGTCGCCCGGCACGGTGCCCACCCGGCAGTGGCTGTACTACTACTGGAAGCAGTACAAGTCGTACTGGTGCCGCCACGGCCGCCAGTACGGCGGTTACATCCAGCAGATCGAGTACGACAACTGCCAGAGCGGGTTCGTGTGGACACCTGGCCAGGCGGTCAATGCCTCGATCGGCCAGGGCTACGTGACCGTCACCCCGCTTCAGCTGGCCCGGGCCTATGCCGCGATCGCCAACGGGGGCACCCTGTACAGCCCGCGGATCGGTGAAGCCCTGCTGTCCCCGTCCGGGAAGGTAGCCGCCAGGATCAGGCCGCCGGTGGCAGGTCACCTGCCGGTGCCACGATCCATGCTGAGCTACATCAAGGCCGCGCTCGTCGACGTGGTCACCCAGGGGACGGCGGCGGGTGCGTTCTCCGGGTTCCCGCTGGGCAAGCTGCAGATCGCGGCCAAGACCGGTACCGCCGAGGTGGCCGGCGGCCAGGCCACCTCGGTGTTCGCCTCGTTCGCCCCGGCGGGCAACCCCGAGTATGTGGTGGTGGTGATGATCCCCAAGTCCGGTGAAGGGGCGGACGTCTCGGCGCCGTGCGCGCGGCAGATCTGGGACTCGATCTACGGGCTGGAAGGCCACCGTGCCGCCTTCCCCGGCGGCCGTGCCCCCACCCAGCTGCCTGGCATGTCGGCCGACGGCGCCATCATCGCGCCCGCCGGATATGCGCGGAGCAAGTGATGAGCTACCTACGCGCTGGCCAGGCCCGCTATGGCAAGCTCGCCCCGGTCCGCCCAGCGGCCGGCGGCCGCGGTGCCATCAGGCCCGACGGGTCAGCACCCCGGCAGCGCGGCCTGCGTGAACGGGCACTGGCCAAGGATTCCCCGTTGCGCCATGTGGACTGGGTCCTGCTGGCGGCGGTGCTCGCGCTGGCCCTCATGGGCACCCTGCTGGTCTGGTCGGCGACGCAGCCGGGCCTGGCGCAGGCCGGCGCCAACCCCCGGACATACCTGGAGAAGCAGCTCCTCAACGTGGGCATCGGCCTGGTGCTCATGGTGGTGGTGAGTGTGATCGACTACCGCCTGCTGCGGGCGTATGCCCCGCTGGTCTACGGCGCGGCCTGCCTGGGGCTGCTGGCAGTGCTCAGCCCCCTGGGCGCCACCGTCAACGGGGCGCACTCCTGGATCGCGCTGCCCGGCGGGTTCCAGATCGAGCCGTCGGAGTACGCGAAGATCGGCATGATCCTCATGGTCGCGATGATCCTGGGTGAACTGCGCGACCGGGCACCGCGGCCGGGCCTGAACGACGCCCTGCTGGCGCTCGTGTGCGGCGCGGTGCCGGTGGGCCTGGTGGTCCTCCAGCCCGATCTGGGGGTCGTCATCCTGATGCTGCTCATGCTGATAGGCATGATCGCCTTGTCGGGCATCCGGTTGCGCTGGCTGGCCGGGCTCGGGGTGGGCGCGGCGCTGGCCGGGCTGGCGGCATGGAGCATGCACCTGCTCAAGCCCTACCAGGTGCAGCGGCTCACCTCGTTCTTCAACCCTTCGGCCGACCCCAGGGGTACCGGCTACAGCGCCGCCCAGGCCAAGATCTCGATCGGCTCGGGCGGGATGTTCGGGCAGGGGCTGTTTCACGGCCAGCTGGTGGCCGGCAACTTCGTGCCCGAGCAGCACACCGACTTCATCTTCTCGGTGGCCGGCGAGGAACTCGGCTTCGTCGGTGCCATCGCCATCATCGGGCTGCTCGCCATCGTGCTGCTGCGTGCGCTGCGGATCGCCACCCGCGCCGACGATACTTTCGGCCTGCTGGTGGCGTCCGGGATCGCGATCTGGTTCGGGATCCAGTCGTTCATCAACATCGGGATGACCATGGGGATCACGCCGGTCACCGGGCTCCCGCTGCCGTTCGTCTCCTACGGCGGCTCGGCCATGTTCGCCGACATGATCGCCGTCGGCGTCCTGCTCGCCGTGCACCGCCGCCACCGCGTCTTCGACTGACCGACCGCCCTGCCCCGGCGCCGTGCTGGCGGGGCGTCGGTAAGCTGTTGGGATGCCAGTGGAGTCGGTGTATGAGCGGCTGGAGCCGCTGCTGCCGCTGGTGCGCAAGCCGGTCCAGTATGTCGGCGGCGAACTGAACTCGGTGGTCAAGGACTGGGACACGGCGCAGGTCCGGTGGGCGCTGATGTACCCGGACGCCTATGAGATCGGCATCCCCAACCAGGGGGTCCAGATCCTGTACGAGGTGCTCAACGGCTGCGATGGGGTGCTCGCCGAGCGCACCTACAGCGTCTGGCCGGACCTGGAGAACCTCATGCGTGAGCATGGGATCCCCCAGTTCACCGTGGACGCGCACCGCCCGGTCCGGGCTTTTGACGTGCTCGGCGTCAGTTTCGCCACCGAACTGTGCTACACGAACCTGCTCACAGCGCTGGACCTGGCGCACATCCCGCTGCTGGCCGCCGATCGCGGCGAGCAGGACCCGATCGTGCTCGCGGGCGGGCACGCTGCCTTCAACCCCGAGCCGATCGCCGAGTTTCTGGACGGCGCCGTGCTCGGCGACGGCGAGCAGGTGGCGCTCACCATCAGCGGGCTGATCCGGGACTGGAAGCAGGCCGGGCGCCCCGGCGGCCGGGACGGGCTGCTGGCGTCGCTGGCCTCGGCGGGCGGGGTGTACGTGCCGCGTTTCTACGACGTGGATTACCTGCCGGACGGGCGTATCAAGCGGGTAGCACCGAACCGTGCCGAGGCGCCGTTCACCGTCGCCAAGCACACCGTGATGGACCTGGAGGAGTGGCAGTACCCGCGCAAGCCGCTGGTCCCGGTGGCGGAGTCGGTGCACGAGAGGTTCAGCGTGGAGATCTTCCGCGGCTGCACCCGGGGCTGCCGGTTCTGCCAGGCGGGAATGATCACCCGGCCGGTCCGCGAGCGGAGCATCACCGCGATCGGGGACATGGTAGAGCGCGGGCTTGCCGCCAGCGGGTTCGACGAGGTGGGCCTGCTGTCACTGTCCAGCGCCGACCACAGCGAAATCAACCAGATCGCGACCGGCCTGGCCGGCCGCTACGAGGGCACCAGCACCGGGCTCTCCCTGCCCTCGACCCGGGTGGACGCCTTCAACGTCACTCTCGCCGACGAACTGAGCAGGAACGGCCGCCGGTCCGGGCTGACCTTCGCACCCGAAGGTGGATCCGAGCGGATGCGCAAGGTGATCAACAAGATGGTCACCGAGGATGACCTCATCCGCACCGTCACCACCGCCTACAGCAGCGGATGGCGGCAGGTGAAGCTCTACTTCATGTGCGGCCTGCCCACCGAGACCGACGAGGACGTGCTCGCGATCGCCGGGCTTGCCCGCCGGGTGATCGAGGCGGGGCGGGAGGCGACCGGCCGGCGCGACATCCGCTGCACGGTGTCCATCGGTGGTTTTGTGCCCAAGCCGCACACCCCCTTCCAGTGGGCTGCCCAGTGCGACCACGAGACGGTGGATGCCCGGCTGCGCAGGCTCGGCGGCGCGCTGCGGGCCGATCCTGGCTACGGCAAAGCGGTGGGCTTCCGCTACCACGACGGGAAGCCGTCGATCATCGAGGGGCTGCTCTCGCGCGGCGATCGCAGGGTCGCCCGGGTGATCAGGGCAGCCTGGCAGGACGGTGCCCGGTTCGACGGCTGGAGCGAGTACTTCTCCTTCGAACGCTGGCAGCGCGCTGCGGCGGAGGCGCTCTCCGGCGAGCCGGTGGACCTGGACTGGTACACCACCCGGAAGCGCGAGTACGACGAGGTGCTGCCCTGGGACCACCTCGACGCGGGGCTTGACCGCGACTGGCTCTGGCAGGACTGGCAGGACGCCGTGGACCCGGCGGGTGCGGCGGAGGTGGAGGACTGCCGGTGGACGCCCTGCTATGACTGCGGGGTCTGCTCCACCATGGGCACCGAGATCCAGACCGGCCCGACCGGGGCGGTACTTCTCCCGCTGACCGTCGTCGGCGCCGGGGCCGGCGCCCTGGCCGGCACCGGCGCGGGGACCGGGCCTGGAACCGGGGCCGGCCCCGCGGCGGGGACTCCAGCCGGGGTCAGCGCGGGTGCCCGGGCAGGGGAGAGCGCCTGATGAGCGGCACCAGCCAGCCGGACCCGCGGAGTGTGCTTCCAGTAACTGTCCGCCTGATTGTCCGGTACGCTAAGAGAGGCAGGATGCGTTTCGCCAGTCACAGGGACATCGCGCGTGCTGTTGAACGGGGAGTTCGCAGGGCAGGCCTGCCCATCGCTTATTCCGCTGGGTTCACGCCGCACCCGAAGATCTCTTACGCTGGCGCAGCCCCTACCGGGACAGCGAGTGAGGCCGAGTACCTGGAACTGAGCCTCACCCGTGCATGTGCCGCTTCGGAGGTACGGGACCGACTCGATGCGGCCCTGCCAGACGGGATAGACGTGATCGATGTGACCGAGGGCCTGGCTTCCATCGGCGACCTCCCACTGGAGGCGTCGACGTGGCAGGTGGTCCTCCCCGGGGTCGGGCCGCAGGACGTGGCCGGCGCCATCGACGCGTTTCTGGCCCGGGACAGCATCGAGGTCGAGCGTCTCACCGCCAAGGGAAACAGGCGGGTGGACGCACGTGCAGCGGTGATCACTATGCAGACTGACCGGTGTGCCGCAGATCCGCAGGCCGCCGGGAATGCCATACTTCGAATGGTTGTTCGGCATGTAGCACCTGCCGTTCGGCCTGACGACATCCTGGCCGCACTCCGCCAGGTGGCCACTCTCGCGCCGTCCTCCCCACCTTTGGTGACGCGGCTGGCGCAAGGGCCGCTCCCCGCGGATGCAGCCGGTGCCACCGCCGCCGCCACCGGGCCTTCTGTGCCTGGTGGCGTGGGGCGTCCGGCCGGGGCGGCAACGCAGCTGCATGGCCGGGACACGGCACACGAACAAGAAGAGACAACGCGCCTCGGAGCGGAGCCGGCCCTACCGGCTGACACCCTCCCTGCGGGCGCGTGCGACCAGCTCCTGCGCGGAGCGGGGGAACCCGTGAGTTCCTCCGCGCCCGGGAGCCTGACGGGAGATTACCCGGATGCTCGAGACCGAGCTGAACGATGCAGAGTCCAGTGATGAAGGGCGGAACGGCGCTGACTCGCCTCAGGTAAGCACAGGGGCTGGCCAGTCGGCCGCCGCTTCCGCACCCGCCGATGGCTCACCGCCTCCGGCCGGTGATGACCAGCCCCCGGCCAGGCAGCGCCGCCGGGCAACCCGCGCGCGGTCAGCCGCGGCGGGCGCGGGCGGGCCGGAACCGGCCAGCGGAGAGCCAGCCGCGGCAGGCCGGGACGCCGGTGTGGCCGGCCAGCAGCCGGCCAGCTCGCCGGGGGCGGACGCCATCGCACCGGCTGCCGGGCGGCCCACCATACCGGCGGCCACGTTCCAGCCACCCCAGGTGATCTTCCAGCCACCTGCTGCGGCCGAGGCCGGGGAAGGCGCGGCCCGCCAGCGCAAACCAGCCGGGGCGGCGGTTCCCGGCGAGGCCGAAGGTGCGGGCCGCCCGCAAGGCGACCACGACGAGGGCGAGGGGGACGGCCAGGCGCGACGCCGGCGGCGCCGGGGGGGCCGTTCACGTGGCCAGGGCGGTGACGCCGAGGCAGGCACGGAAACCACAGAGCGTGCCCACGCCGGTGGTGAGAACGGGCAGGTGACATCCGCGGCCAAGGGTGCGGCACAGACGGCCGGGGACACCGCGGGCGGCGCGGAAGGCGAGGAGACCGAGGGCGAAGAAGGCAACGGCAGCCGGCGCCGGCGCCGTCGGCGCCGGCGCAGCACGTCCCCGGACGCCGACCAGGCAGGACCGGACGAGCCACCGAACACGGTCGTGCATGTGCGGCCCGCCAGGACCGCCGAGGAGCCGTCCAGCGAGGTCCAGTCCGTCCGGGGATCCACCCGGCTGGAAGCCAAGCGGCAGCGCCGCCGGGAGGGCCGTGAGTCGGGCAGGCGCCGCCCGCCGATCATCACCGAGTCGGAGTTCCTGGCCCGCCGCGAGGCCGTGGACCGGGTCATGGTGGTCCGCCAGTGGGGCGAGCGCACCCAGATCGGGGTGCTCGAGGATGGGGTGCTCGTCGAGCACTACGTGGACAAGGCCACCCACCAGTCGCTCGCCGGCAACGTGTACCTCGGCAAAGTCCAGAACGTGCTGCCCTCCATGGAGGCCGCCTTCGTCGACATCGGCAAGGGGCGCAACGCCGTTCTGTATGCGGGCGAGGTGAATTTCGACGCCAGTGGCCTGGAAGGCGAGTCCAAGCGCATCGAGTCGGCGCTGAAATCCGGCCAGTCGGTGCTGGTGCAGGTCACCAAGGACCCGGTTGGCCACAAGGGAGCCCGGCTGACCAGCCAGGTGAGCCTGCCCGGCCGCTACCTGGTCTATGTGCCCGGCGGTTCCATGATGGGGATCAGCCGCAAGCTGCCC
>DPMS01000461.1 GCA_003541285.1 Actinomycetota bacterium | reverse complement strand
CAGGCCCATGATGTCGGGCCCGGATGCGATCGCGGTCGCGAACTCGGTGCGCAGGGTGGCGCCGTTGTCGCGGGGAACGACCCGGTGGCCACCGATGAGCGTCGTGTTGTACCCGGGGGCGAACGGGGCGACCCAGATCTTGTGCGCGCGGTGGGTGGCCGCTCCCATCGCCGCCAGCTTGCCGGGATAGAAGCGGTCCACCGCCGGGTTCACCGAGGACCAGTAGTAGGCGTCCCCGTCGGTCCAGGCGGCGAGCCGGTGGATTTCGGCGACGTTGTTCGCCGAACTGAGCACCAGGATCCGGCGGCGCACCGGCCCGGTGACGCGGGCCACCGCCGCCCGCGAGAACCGCTGCGTGCCGAACCATATGGTCAGCGGCTTGCCGCCGATCCGGTACCACGCCGGGTTCGTGGCGTAGGTAGCCGCGAAGTACCGGAAGCCCTCCGCCACCTGGGCGACTGGGAGCGGCTGCCGGGCGTGGTCCAGCGCCTCGTACAGCATGGCGAGCTTGAGGCCGCCGCGGTTGGCGGCCTGCTCGACCAGCGGGAGGATCTGCCGGTAGCGGGGGGTGTCTTTCCAGCTGACGATGAATCCGGTGATACCTGCGGCCCTGGCCTGCCTGACCTGCCACCGGATCACCGCCGGGTTGTCGCTGTTGTAGTTCCCGGGGAACGGCCGGACCGGATGGTCCAGCTTGTCCCTGGTCCAGTAGTCCCCGTGCATCCATATGTAGTAGTACGCGAAGACGGGCGGCTTCGCGGAGGCGGCCCCCCGCCTGTCCCCCGCCGCCGGGCCGCGCATCTGGCCGGTGCCGGGCGCCCGCAGTGCCAGGGGGTGCGGGCGCGCCGCCACCAGAGCCCCCGGCGCCTGGAGTCCTGCCCGCCCCCACCATGGTCCGGCGGCCGGCGTGGCGCACAGGGTCAGTGCGGCGCCAAAGATCGCCAGCGCCGCGGCGGAGAGCCTGCTCAGTGCGGTCATAGCCGTCCTCGGTTGCTGCTGCCCCTCCGTCACGGGCACGCAGAGCGTGCTCCTGGTAACGGACTGTTAGGTCCAGCCTCGCACGCGGGCAGCCGGGCACTCAGGGCCGGCCGCCCCAGACGTGTGACCGGAAGCTGCATCGCGAGCAGGACCTTCGCCTGCCCGTGCCCGGGTCCTTGCAGGGCTTCGGGCGTGCCAGCCGCCCGGGCATTCTCAGCTCGCCGCCCCGGCTTCGGCCGCGGGCAGGGTTCGCGCCCGCCCGGCCATCAGTCCGGCTGCCAGCTCGCCGCCGAAGACGGCGAGTACCAGCGCGGCCGGGACGGTCCACGCCCCGGTCGCGGTGTGCAGGAGCCCGACTGCCAGCGGGCCGGCCGCGGCTAGCAGGTAACCCGCCCCCTGCGTGAACGCCGACAGTGAGGCGGCCACAACCGGGTCGGGCGCCCGCACCATGGTGAGGTAGACGGCCAGCCCGAGAGCCGCTCCCTGGCCCAGCCCGAGCAGGAGTATCCAGGCGGCCGCGCCGGACAGCGGCGCGAACGCCGAACCGGCGAAGCCCGCCGCGGACACGATCACGGCGAGTGTGACCAGCCAGCGCTGATCCCGCACGCGGTGCGCGAGCACCGGGATGAGCAGGGCCGACCCGGCGCCGCCGAGTTGCATCAGGGCGGCCAGGGTGCCGGCGTGGACGGCGCTTGTGCCCCGGTCACGGAACAGGGTCGGCAGCCAGGAAGCCGATGCGTAATAAGTCAGGCTCTGCAGGCCCATGAAGGTCATGACCTGCCAGGCGAGCCGGTACCGCCACACCTTCACCAGCCGCGCCGGACCCGGCTGGGTTGCGGTGCCGTCGGGCACCGTCCTGAATCGCCACTGCGGCAGCCAGGCCAGCATCGCCGCCAGGGCCGGTGCTGCCCACACCCCCAGTGCCAGCCGGACCGAGCCGCCTGATACCTGGAACAGCGGCACCGCGACCAGCGCGCCGAGGATCGTCCCGGCGGACAAGCTCAGCAGGTAGATCCCGATCAGCCAGCCAGCCTGAGCCGGCTGGCGGCGCTTGACCAGGCTGGGCAGCAGCACGTTCATGAGCGCGATGGCCGCTGCCGCAAGTGCGGTGCCGGGGATCAGCAGCAGGCCAGGCACCGCGCCGCGCAGCAGCAAGCCCACCGCCAGCAGCGCCAGGGCCGCCAGCAGGACACGCTCTTCCCCGAACCGCCGGGACAGGGGTGCCGCAACCCCGGAGAACAGCGCGAAGCAGACCACCGGCGTGGCAGCGAGCAGAGCGAGGGCCGCCGATGACAGATGCAGGGCCGCCGACAGTTCGGGGAACAGCGGCGGCAGGCTGGTGATCGCGGCCCGCAGGTTGAACGCGAGCACGATGATGCCGGCCACGAACGCCACGGTGGTCCATCGGCGCTGGCCAAGCCCGGCCGCCGCCGGGGCGGGAGGGACGTGGGGGGCGGCAGATTCCGGCATTCCGGGTCACGCTACCGGTCGCCGCCCGCTGGCGCCTGGCCGGCCCTTGCTGCCTGGCCGGCCTGTTCCACCCCAGGCCAGCGCGGCTGACCTGCCCCATCGGGCCGGCCAGCCGCGCGTCCGTGAGCACCGGCACGCGGTCAACCCTGCGCCTGGAGCGAACGCAGCACATACTGCATGATGCCTCCATGCCGGTAGTACTCGGCTTC
>DPMS01000169.1 GCA_003541285.1 Actinomycetota bacterium | reverse complement strand
GGAGGCCCGCACCTCCACCGGCACCTGGTAGGTGGCGCCACCGACCCGGCGGCTGCGGACCTCCAGGGTCGGCTTCACGTTGTCCAGCGCACGCTTGAGCGTCACCACCGGGTCGTTGCCGGTCTTGTCCTTGCAGCCTTCCAGCGCGCCATACACGATCCGCTCGGCAAGTGAGCGCTTGCCGCTCCGCAGCACCTTGTTGACGAGTGCGGTCACCAGCGGCGAGCCGTAGACGGGATCGGTGACGAGCTGCCGTCTGGTCGCGGGGCCCTTACGCGGCATGTCAGCTCTTCTCCTTCTTCGCTCCGTAGCGGCTGCGCGCCTGCTTACGGTTGCGCACCCCCTGGGTGTCGAGGGAGCCGCGGATGACCTTGTAGCGGACACCGGGGAGATCACGCACCCGGCCGCCACGCACCAGCACGATGGAGTGCTCCTGGAGGTTGTGCCCGACACCCGGGATGTAGGCGGTGACCTCGATCTGGCTGGTGAGCCGGACCCTGGCGACCTTGCGGAGGGCGGAGTTCGGCTTCTTGGGCGTGGTCGTGTAGACGCGCGTGCAAACCCCGCGGCGCTGGGGGCTTCCCTTCAGCGCCGGGGTCGTGGTCTTGGCTACCTTGTCCTGGCGGCCCTTGCGGACCAGCTGCTGGATCGTGGGCACCGCGTCTCCGTCTTCTGTCAGCGAGCCGCTGCCGCGGCGTTCGGCGTTTCTGTTCCTGTCCCACGCCTTCCGGCCCGGGCTCCTGGCTTTGAACTCGCGGCCCCTGGTTCAGGCAAGGGGTCGCGGGTTCGAATCCGCAGGGCATCATCGATGCCCTTGACCTGCTGGTTTCTCCGCCTCTCCGACCCCCGGGGTCGGGCGTGTCGCTGCCGCCACGGCGCACCGGCCCCAAGGGGGCCGGACATCAGAGAGGGGAAGTCCTACGCGTGCGGGCCGTTAACCGATCCCCAGACCTTCCGGCCATGGGGATCGTAGCCAGCAACACGCGCGTGCCCGCGTCACGAGCACGGAAACCAAGAGTACCGAACACGTACCGCCATGGCAAAACGAATGAGGAAAGGGGGTGCTGGCTGTCCGCCGGCGGTCGCCGGCTGTGTAGGCCTTATGAGCGAGCCTCCCTGCGAGCCTGATCCGCTTCGGAGTGCCCGTCAAGCGAGGACAGGATTGCCGCCAAGTCGGACAGGAAGTCAGCGAGGTCTGGGCGGTAGCGGTCGGGGTCGGTATCGGCCAGCTTCCGGTAAATGGCGACGGCCTCCTCAGTGACTGATAGAGCCCCGGCCGAACGGCCCAGCTGGGCGAGCGCAAGCCCTGCTCCCCCACACCATCTGTCCACCAAAGCTGGTTCGGCGTCGCTAGGAAGCAACCGCCGCACTCGCCAGGTAACAGCTTGGTGCGCCTGGGCAAGGAGAGCCCAGCAAATCCCGTCCAGCCTGTGGCAAGGTTGGTGCGGTGATCAAGGCAGACCCCAAGATTCCTTGATCGTTACCCCACGGGCAAGGTAATCAGGCACCGCCTGGCAGAGGTGCAGTGCGACTTATGAGGCCCAGATATTCAAGGAGCCGAGCTTGGACTTCCTTGAGACGCTCGGCTGACAGAGTACCCGTTAGGTCCTCCAAGTCAGTCTTGAGGAGCGGCTGAACGGAAGGCACTCTGATCCAGCACTTCTTGGTCACTCCCGCCTCGCCGTAGGGGAGTGTGACATCGAAACGTGTCTTGAAGCGGGTGGAGCCGGACACTGGACAGCCGAGCACGACTTGCCAGCCATCTTCCAAGTTGGTCTCTGATCTGCTCAGCACGACGAACCGCCTTCGCTCTTCGTGCTCTTGGCGCTGCCCCTCAGGCAACAGCCTGATCTTCTGGTCGGCAACCATGTACAAGCCGCCGACGGTGACTGCGGGCATCAGTCCTCGTCAATCAGGGGGCCTGTGGCCCTGGCGCGGTATGGTGCCCACTCCTCGATCTCCTCGGCCAGCCCGGAAAGGTCACCCTCATCCCCTTGGGGTTCAAGCCGGTCCAGTATGTCTTGGAACTCGCGTAGTACTGGTGCGATGTCGGGGATTGGCGTCCAATCCGTCACATTGATGTTGGATCTAGCCGCCCGCAAGCTGGTGGTCGGCTCAATCAGCCACGCAAAGGTTGCAGGCAGGGAAGTGTCCGCAGGCGGCACACTGAGCAGAGACTGGGAGGTGCTCACGGCTGGTGCTGCATATGCGCGCACCGGGGTGGCGTCCATGGGGCTCACCTTGGCTCTTGGTCCCGCTTAGCGGTGAGATTCTCGACTATGCCGTCATACTGCTCTGCGATAGTGCGCAGGACGCGAATCAGGTCATTCAGTTGCCCGCGACTGAGATGGAAGCGCCCGTGGACGGTTACCTTGATCGCGCCCAGCGCTTCTAGAGCCTGCTTGCGCTCCTCCTCGTTCCCGAAGACCGCAGGTGGCTCAGAACTGCCAAGGCTGATGTAGACGCCGTCGGGAGCGCCGTCTTGGGAGGGAAGCCCGATCTGCGCGAGCGCCTGGTTGACATGCTGAACAGGCACATCGGCAACAGCGCTCCAGTCCTGCGGCAACTGGATCACCGCAGGTGCTTCGGCTTCGCTCAGGTCTGGCACCCTTCAAGTGTCGCATGTCTATGCCCAAGGTCTTACAACGGCTCTACATGTCACCGGGTTCCGAGCCGCGGTTTCTGGCGCACTGGGATGACGGGAGTTCTTAGGTGGTCCCCCGCACCCAGTCGCGGCGGAGGGCCATGTGATCACACCCAATGAGCAGCGCTCAGGCCATGAGGCTGCCGTACTTGACGGCATGTCCCGCGGCGTTGACGATCGTCTTGCGCAACTCGGCTGCGATCACGCACCTACCTGCCTGACCCGCTTTCTGATTCTGCTGGGTTGGCTCAGCCGACATCAGCCCACACAGTCTGCCCATCTACGGTGATGTCGTGGCCGAGTTTGTCTGCTAGTGATCATGCGGAGTCGGTCCTCCGTGGAAGGGGATGGTCGAGTTGGCACCCACGCTGACCTTGCCTCTCCCTCGGAAAACCCAAGGCGGGATAACTACGCCCTCCCCGTTCCCATCTGGCGTCGGCAGGGATGTCGGTCGAGGGGAACCCCGCGGGAGCCATAGAGAAGTGAGGGCGTCACAGCGCACGCTGTAGTGGCGTTGCGGATCTGCGGCAAGGTAGGGCATGGCGCGCGGCATGGCCCGTGGCATGAAGTGGGGCGGTCACCTATCTGACCGCCCCGCTTCATGTGGGCCATCAAGGCTTGGGAAGAAGATCCTTCTGATCGGGTTCAGGCAGCGGCTGCGGGAGGATACGCCCGTGGCCGGTCATCCCACAGGAGGAGCCGTAACCGCCGCTGCGGAGCGCGAGATCCACGTCGCCCTGAAGAAGCCGCACGTCAGCAGCGAGAAGATCCGGTGACGTGAGGACAAACGGCTCCGCACCCGTCATGACTTGCCATCCCTCCGTGCAGACTCCTCCACACTTCCAGTCTCACTGTTGATGGCCTCAAACTCAAGCCGAAGTCCAGCGGCCTGCTGCTGCACCGCAGCGTTGGCCTCCCGTGCTGTCCGGGCGCAAAGCTCATCAAGGCGTTCCAGTGATCCTGGCGCCAGGCTTCGGGGACCGTCCCTGCCAATGACTATGAGATCCGTCTCGCGTCCTACTCCGGGTGCTACTTCGGCTCGCTGCTTAGAGGTAAGTACCTGAAATACGGTCTGGGGCAAGGAGTGAGACGGAGAGTGTTGGAAACCGATCATCGACTGCAAGGCGTGAATCCCGCCGCTTCCGACTGCGATGTAGCCAATCAGGTCATGGCAGACCTGGATGGCCCCTGGGTTCAACACCGTGTGCAGATGGCCGCCAGCTTCATCTACCCCCGCCACGATTAGTTCTACACCAAGGTCAAAGCCGGCGAGCGCGGTATCGAGTCCTGCCGTGATCTGCGGCACGAGTTGCTGGTGCATCTGGTAGTACTGTGCCAGCGTAAGCCCCCGCGTTCTCAAGATCTGAGCTTCGGCCCGAGCCATCCGTTCGTCGCCATAGCTCCTGGCCACAGCGTCTGCCGCGTTACTCACGGCGACCGGTGCCCCAGCGAGTTGCGCACGAGCCCGGCGAATGATGTCCTCTCCGGCCAGCGCATCCCCCGCAATGAGCACTTGCGCCGTTGGGCAAACGATATGAATCTTTGGAACCGGGTGCTCGAACTGTGTGCCGATCCATGTGACCATGCGATCAGACGCAAGCACGACAGTGTCGCCGGCGGCCTGATCTGTACAGAGTGCGCCTATGCAGATCGTCACGGTCTTCCCTTCCCTGGCTCCGCGACGTAGATCCCGCTACGGGATGGTACGCGAGCCATCCTGGGGATGCGCTCAGATCATGCGCTGCGCCCGGTCCCGGCACAGGGCCATATGATCGCATAGCACCGCGTGGCTGTCAGGTCACGTCGTGGCGACCGGCCTTGACGTCTGCGATGAAGTCCTGCCATCCAGCGGACTCAGGCTGGCTTAACCGCATCAAGAGGCCAAGGGGCGCGCTCAGTGTCCCCGCCCTTCAATGGGCGCTCCACCCAGACCACCGGAAAGCTGTGGGTGATCTAACTTGATCAGGTGACAGTTGACCACGGGGCGCCGGAACCGGCCTACCAGCAGCTAGCCGCCATCCTCCGGGCAAGGATCGCCAACGGCGAGTGGCGGAACGGTCCCCTGCCGTCCGTGAAGCAGCTCCAGCAGGAGCACGACGTGGGCCGCGACACAGTGCTGCGGGCGATCGACATCCTCCGCAGCGAAGGCCTGGTCTTCACCGTCCCCCGGCGTGGCACCTACGTCAGCCCAGACGCGAAGTAACGATGCCCGGCGCCGTCATCCTGGCGATCGTCCTCGCTGTGATCGCAGCCGTTCTGGTTGAGCTGGCCAAACGCCCGTTCCGTAACGCCTGGGCGTGGGCCCTACCGAGGGATGTGGCATCCGTGGAATGTCAGCCAGCGGACGTCGGCGGACGCCCGGCGGTCAACCCCACAACGGCGCGGCGCCCCAGGATCACGGGAGAACCCTGGGGCGCCGACTGTCCGGTTCAGCGGTTGTAGGTGCCGAAGTCGTACTCTTCCAGCGGGATCGACTCGCCCGTGGGCTGGCCGAACGAGTAGCCGGGACCCTCTTCGTAGCTGGCCGCCGGATAGACCGATGACCTGGCATCCTCGGTCGCCTCCACCCGGAAGCTGCGGTAGCGGGGCATGCCCGTACCGGCCGGGATGAGCTTGCCGATGATGACATTCTCCTTCAGGCCCAGCAACGGGTCGGACTTGGCATGGATCGCCGCGTCCGTCAGCACCCGGGTCGTCTCCTGGAACGACGCCGCCGACAGCCACGACTCGGTCGCCAGCGAGGCCTTGGTGATCCCCATCAGCACCGGCCTTCCGGAGGCGGGCGTGCCGCCCTCCTCCACCACGCCACGGTTCATCTCCTCGAACCGTGGGCGCTCGACCAGTTCCCCGGGGAGCAGTTCGGTGTCACCGGACTCGAGCACGTTCACCCGCTTGAGCATCTGCCGGATGATGATCTCGATGTGCTTGTCGTGGATAGACACACCCTGCGACCGGTACACCTCCTGCACCTCGTGGACCAGGTGCAGCTGCACCTCGCGGGAGCCCAGGATGCGCAGCACCTCGTGCGGGTTGACCGCGCCCTGGATCAGCTGCTGGCCCACGTGCACGTGGTCGCCGTCCGCCACCAGCAGGCGGGACCTCATCGGCACCTGGTAGGCGATCTCCTCGCCCCCGTCGTCGGGGACGACGAGGATCTTGCGGGTCTTCTCGGTCTCCTCGACCTTGACCCGCCCGTCCACCTCGCTGATGGGGGCCATGCCCTTGGGGATGCGCGCCTCGAACAGCTCCTGGATCCGGGGCAGACCGTGGGTGATGTCCTGGCCTGCCACACCACCGGTGTGGAACGTCCGCATGGTCAGCTGGGTGCCGGGCTCGCCGATGGACTGCGCCGCGACGATACCAACCGCCTCACCGACGTCCACCCGCTTGCCAGTGGCCAGCGACCGCCCGTAGCACTTGGCGCAGACCCCGACCTTGGCCTCACAGACCAGGACGCTGAACGTGCGGACCGCGTCCACGCCGGCCGCGACCAGCTCATCGATCATGGTCTCGGTCGTGTCGGATTCGGCCGCCGCCAGCACGGCGCCATCCACCTCGATGTCCTCGGCGATGGTCCGGCCGGTGCCGGTGTTCTCGATGTTGGGCAGCTTGTGCAGCCCCGCATCGGTCATCTCCGCGATCTTCATCACGATCGACCGGTCGGTGCCGCAGTCCTCCTCACGGACGATGACGTCCTGCGCGACGTCCACCAGCCGCCGGGTCAGGTACCCGGAGTCGGCGGTACGCAGCGCGGTGTCGGCAAGGCCCTTACGGGCGCCGTGGGTGGAGATGAAGTACTCCAGCACGGACAGCCCCTCGCGGAAGCTGGACTTGATCGGCCGCGGGATGGTCTCGCCCTTGGGGTTGGAGACCAGTCCCCGCATGCCCGCGATCTGCCGGACCTGCATCTGGTTACCACGGGCACCGGAGTTGACCATCATCCAGACGGAGTTGGTCTCCGGGAAGGCCGCCTCCATGTCCTTGGCCACGTCGGCGGTGGCGTGCGTCCAGATCTCGATGAGCTCCTGGCGGCGCTCCTCGTCGGTGATCAGGCCACGCTCGTACTCCCGCTGCACCTTGTCGGCGCGCTTCTCGTACGCCTCCAGGATCTGCGCCTTGTTCGGCGGTGCGACCACGTCCTCGATCGCGATCGTCACCCCGGCCCTGGTGGCCCAGTGGAATCCAGCGTCCTTGAGCGCGTCGAGCGCGGCCGCCACCTCCACCTTGGGGTAGGTCTCCGCCAGTTCGTTGACGATCGCCGAGAGCTGCTTCTTGCCGACCTCGTAGTTCACGAACGGGAAGCTGGCAGGCAGGGCCTCGTTGAAGATGCAGCGACCAAGCGTGGTCTCGATCCGGAACGGCTGCCCGCCGGCCCATCCCTCCGGCGGCTCGAAGCCGCGTGGCGGGGTGACCCCCTTGAGCCGGACGATGACCTTCGCCTGCAGGTCGAGTTCACCGCGGTCGTAGGCCATCGTCGCCTCGGCGATCGAGGCAAAAGCACGGCCCTCGCCCTCGACCTTGCCACCGTCAGCATCGGCGCTGCTGGCCGCCCGGGTCAGGCAGTAGATCCCGATCACCATGTCCTGGGTGGGCATGGTGACCGGCTTGCCGTCGGCCGGCTTGAGGATGTTGTTGGTGGACAGCATCAGGATCCGGGCCTCGGCCTGCGCCTCAGCCGACAGCGGCAGGTGGACCGCCATCTGGTCGCCGTCGAAGTCGGCGTTGAACGC
>DPMS01000409.1 GCA_003541285.1 Actinomycetota bacterium | reverse complement strand
GCGGCGCTGGCCTGGACCGAGTCGCTGTTCGCACTCTCCAACGGGCACATCGGCTGGCGCGGGAACCTGGACGAGGGCGAGCCACATGGCATGCCGGGGTCCTACCTGAACGGGGTCCATGAGGATCGCCCGCTGCCCCACGCCGAGGCCGGTTATGCCGCCACCGAATCCGGCGAAACGATCATCAACGTCAGCAACGGCAAACTCATCCGGCTGCACGTCGATGACGAGCCTTTCGATGTCCGGGACGGCAGGCTGCTGTCCCATGAGCGGGTGCTCGATTTCCGGGCAGGCACCCTGGACCGGCGTGCCGAGTGGATGTCCCCGGCGGGGACCACGGTCCGGGTCGTGTCGCGCCGGCTGGTCTCGCTGAGCCAGCGTGCGGTTGCCGCGATCCGGTACGAGGTCGAGCCGGTCGGCAAGCCCGCCCGCGTCGTGATCCAGTCCGAACTCGTCGCCAACGAGCAATTGCCGGCGCCGGGTGACGCCGATCCGCGCGGCGCCGCCCCGCTGGACGTGGCGCCATTGCAGCATGAGGAGCACGAGGCCGCCCGCGGTCGCGCGCTGCTGATTCACCGGACAAAGCGCAGCAAGCTCCTGGTGGCCGCCGCCATGGATCACGTGGTGGAGCTCCCGGTCAGCATCCGGGAACTGTCTGAGAGCCGCCATGACGCCGCCAGGCTGACCCTCACCACGCTGCTGCATCCGGGCGAGCGGCTGAGCCTAGTGAAGTTCGTCGCGTACGCGTGGTCGGGGGTGCGCTCGCGTTCTGCCCTGCGCGACCAGGTCGAGGGCGCGCTCACGGCCGCCGTGATGACCGGGTGGGAGGGACTGCTGGCGGAGCAGCGCGAGTACCTGGACGCGTTCTGGAACGCCGCGGACGTGGAAGTGGAGGGTGACGGCGAACTCCAGCAAGCGATCCGTTTCGCCATGTTCCATCTGGTGCAGGCGGGCGCGCGGGCGGAAGGCCACGCGATCGGCGCCAAGGGCCTGACCGGCCCCGGTTATGACGGTCATGCCTTCTGGGACACGGAGATCTTCGTTCTCCCGGTGCTGACCCATCTCCTGCCCCAGGCCGCCCGTGACGCCCTGGCCTGGCGGCACAGCACGATCGGGCGGGCGAGGGCGCGGGCCAGCCAGCTCGGCCTGCGTGGCGCGGCCTTCGCCTGGCGCACCATCGGTGGCCGTGAATGCTCGGGGAACTGGCCCGCAGGTACCGCCGCGTTCCACGTCAACGCCGACATCGCCGATGCCGCCGTCCGTTATCTGGACGCTACCGGTGACCCGGAATTCAGCGCCGGGCCAGGGCTGGACCTGCTGGTCGAGACCGCACGGCTGTGGCGGTCACTGGGGCATTACGACGTCGGCGGCCGGTTCCGCATCGACGGAGTCACCGGTCCCGACGAGTACAGCGCCCTGGCTGACAACAACGTGTACACGAACCTGATGGCGCAGCAGAACCTGCGCGCCGCCGCCGCCGCCGTGCAGCGCCATCACCCGCAGGCCACCCAGCGGCTCAGCGTCAGCGCCGGGGAGCCGCAGGCATGGCTGGCCGCGGCCGACGCCATGGTGGTGCCCTATGACGAGAAGCTGGGCGTGCATCCGCAAGCGGAAGGGTTCACCCGGCACCAGGAATGGGATTTCGCGGCGATGAGCAGCGGCGATTATCCCCTGATGCTGCATTTCCCTTATTTCGACCTGTACCGCAGGCAGGTGGTCAAGCAGGCCGACCTGGTACTGGCCATGCAGTTGTGCCCGCAGGCCTTCACCGCGGACGCCAAGCAGCGGAACTTCGCCTACTACGAGCGGCTGACCGTACGAGATTCCTCACTGTCGGCGTGCAGCCAGGCCGTCATCGCAGCCGAGACCGGGCACCTGGGGCTCGCGTACGACTACCTCGCGGAGGCGGCCCTGACCGACCTGCGGCACCTGCGCGAGGACTGCGGCAATGGCTTGCACCTGGCCGCCCTGGCCGGCTCGTGGATCGCTCTGGTGCAGGGACTGGGCGGCATGCGCCGGCTGGATGGCGTGCTCTGTTTCTCTCCCCGGCTGCCCGGCGGGCTCACGCGGCTCTGTTTCGCTGTCGGGGAGCGTGGCCGGGTGCTGCGGGTGGACATCGCCGCCGAGCGCGCCACCTACCGGCTTACCGCGGGGGATGAGCCGCTCCGGATCCGCCACCACGGCAGCCCACTGGAGGTGACCAGGTCAGGGCCGCAGAGCAGGCCAATCCCCCCGCTGATCGCTGGCGCCCGGCCAGGTCAGCCACCGGGCCGCGATCCCGCCCGCCGCTCCTAGGCACCGGGTGAGAGCCGCGCGGTCGCGGCAGGCTCAGGCAGCGACTGGCCCGGGCGGGCGGTTCGGTTCCCGCTGCCCGGGCCAGTCGCCTGCGTCAGCGGGCGCTGCCTGTGCCCGCCGTGTCTGGCCGGCCGGTCTGGCCGGACGGGCCGGTGTCTGGGTGGCCGTCATGACCGGTGCCCGGGGTGCTGCCAGTGCCCGTCCCGGTTCCGGTCCCGGTCCCGGTACTGGGGGTAGCCGTTGGGCCTGCCGTGGCCGGTTCCCAGTTCCGGTAGATCAGCCGGTGGACCGGGATCCAGCGCGGGATGTCACGCAGGCCCGGGATGAACGGGATGGCCAGCAGCAGGATGGTGGCCAGGCCCGTCAGGTAGATCGCGAGCATGTCCACATTGTCCGAGTTGGAGAACGGCCGGACCTGGTACCACAGCGTGTACAGCCACAGCCAGGGCTGGCCGGGGTAGCTGCCGGTCTCGTTCATGACGCCCCACTGCTCACCGGACAGGTGCTCAGCCGTGGCCCTGTCGGCGAAGTAGGCGCCGTCCTCCATGAACAGCAGTGGCTTGGTGAAGTTGGTGCCGTAGAAGTCCCGCTGCGCCAGCAGGTCGGCGTCGAGTGCGCCGCCGCGCGCCATCGTGAGTTCGGTGGCGAGCATGGCGGGCACCGGGCCGTCGGCGGCGGGCGGGATGACCGGCGTCCCGTTGACGAACTTCACGTGGGTGACTGCCTTGAGGTAGGCGTTCGCCCACGCGACCTGCTGCGCCGGCGTGGCAGCGTTCCACCGGGCCAGGGCGGCGCTGAGCCCGGGCGTGGTGGGTGCCACCTTGGACAGCGGCGACACCACGAAGTCGTTCGCCCCGTTGATCGGCTGGGTCACGCCGGTGATCACCGCGGGCGCGAACAGCAGGCTCTGGGTGGTGCCGGTGGCGTTGTTGTAGGGCGGGCCGTAGGTCGCCGTCTCGCTGGTGCCGTTGAGTTCGGTAGCCGCGGTGGCGAGGAAGTCGGCCGGCGCCACCCTGGCCCAGTTCTGCACGGTGATCGACGGCACGTCCGGGGAGGACAGCACCCAGGCCATGGCGATCGTGAGCACCAGGATCACCACGGAGGCGATGGTGCCCTCCTTGATGATGTCGTAGCGCCGGGTCCGGCCACGCCACGGCGCGGCGTCGGCGGCCTTCCGGGCCTTGCGGCGCTCCTTGCGGGAACCGGGGCCGCCCAGGTGCCTGGGCAGTGGGTGGGAGACGCCGCGCACGCGCACGAGCAGGACGTGGGCTCCCACGATGGCGATCAGCACGATGGGCACGAGCACCACGTGCCACAGCAGCATCTGGCCGAAGTTCATCGCGTTCCAGAATGCGCCCACACCGACCGAGTTGAAGGCGTCCTTGGCGCTGGTGGAAATCCACTGCGAGTCGAAGTTCTGCTGGGTCAGGTAACCGCTGAAGCATTCGACCACAGACGCCATGAACGCGACCACACCGGTGATCCAGGTCATTGCCCGGCGCCCGCGCCAGGCTGCCATCCAGAACTTTCCCCACAGGTGGATGACGAGCAGCGCCATGAAAAGCTCGACGCTCCACAGGTGGAGGCTGTTGAAGAAATGACCGACTGGGTTGGTGTGCCACCAGTCGGCGCCGCCGACCGCGATCGCGAAGCCGGAGACGATCGCCACCCCCAGTGCCGCGAGGCTGGCCACCCCGAAGACGTACACCCAGGAGGCGACGTAGGCGGGCTGGCGGTCGGGGAGCAGTTTGCCCGGTGGCAGCAGCCGCAGTGCCCGCCGCCGCAGCCGGGAGGTCCACATGTCCTTGTCCTGGTCCTCACCTAGGTCGGCTCTGCTCGGCCCCGGCGAGCCTGCCAGCGTGCCGCGGGTGGTTCCGGCGGGCAGCTCGTCCTCACCCGGGTAGGTGCGGGCCTTGGGGAACGGCAGCACGAGCGCAACGGCGAAAATGATCACCATCACCAGGATGAGTGCCAGGTTTGCCACTGAAACGGTGAATACTGACCAATGCCAGTATGAACCTGGCTGATCGAGGTTGATTACCCCGGAACTGGTATTCGCCAGGGCGTGAATATTCATCTTCTCTCCTGTGAGAGGCCGTTCGGCCGAGGTCGGGGGAATAATATCGTCTGCCATACGATGCGCTGCGGGCGAGGTCAGCCCGTAGGGAGGACAGTCATGGACTGGGGGGACTTTGGTCCCCGTTGCGGACAGTGATGGTGTGTCCCCCCACCGTGGCGGCGGAGGTCGTGGCGGGATTGCGGCGGGATCATACGGAGCTGGGCGGCCGCCCGGTGTGCCGCGCTGCCCGTCTGAGGGGGCACTGCTGAGGGGGCACTTCTGAGGCACGCTGCGGGACCACTGCGGGACACGCAACATGGCACCCGCCGTGAGGGTTCGGGTCGCCGTCTACGGAGTTTCTCCCGTCCTGGCGACGGTGGGTCTTGCGGCCTGGCGGCCGTCTATCCCTGCCTACTCCGGTCGGCTCTCCCGAGCCAGCTCCCCCTAGCCGGCTTCTCACTGGCGGGTGCCATGGCCCTAGCCTGCCCGCTGATGCCGTCCCGGTGCAGGGACACCAGACCCGTGATGCCGGGACCAAAGTCCCGGCATCACGGGTGCCGCACAAGGGCCAGGCTGCACACGGCTCAGGTGGCCGCGGCGGTCCCGGTGTGGACGGCTGCGCGCTTGGTGAAGATCTCTTCCCCGGCCGGGACGTGACGCAGGTGCGCGATCCCGAAGATCGACAGGATCAGCAGGAGCCCGGCGCCGGTGAAGGCGACAATGGAGGCGATCAGCATGATCTGGGCCATCTTGCCGAACGCGTACGCGTTCAGCAGCAGGCCACGCAGGGCCTCACCGCGGAAGACGGTCTGCACCTGGCCGTTCAGCGCGGCGCCCTTGGCGCTCGCCTGCTGCGCGGGGGTCATCGCCATATACTCGCCGGACAGCTGCGAGTAGGTCTTCCCAGCACCGATTTCCCTGAGGTGCACGGCGATGAAGTTGTCGGCCCACACCTCGGCCTGCTGGCCGGTCACCAGCTGCTGGCCGGCGTACTGCTTCATGGCCTGGGCGTCAGTGGACGGCAGTGCCTTGATTTCCGGGCTGCCTGCGGGCGGGAAGAAGATCTTCTGGGCTGCGAGCTGGGTGTGCACCTGGTCACTCACGAAGTTGTGTCCCCAGAGCAGCAGCCCACCCGCAACCAGCAGCACCACGGCGAGAACCAGCCCCGCAATGGTAGCCAGCGCGTCAAAGGTCTTGCGGCGCATGAAATGCCTCCTTGATCTGTGCCGGGCCGGGTGGCCCGGCCTTGCTTTGAATCGCTATATGAAGCCTCGCTCCAGAGGCGGAAAGCGGGGCAGGGCCGCCAGTCACAGTTGGTAAAGGACCTCGGTCATCGCTTGCCCAGCCACAGGGCCCACGCAGCGTGACCCGCGCCACATCTGGTTAGCGAAGC
>DPMS01000170.1 GCA_003541285.1 Actinomycetota bacterium | reverse complement strand
AGAAGATCGAGTGGTTCCACGATCGCGGTAAGATCCCACCGCTCGTGATGGCCACGGAAATATCCGGCGAGCTCACGATCGAACTCCCGCCGCCGGGCCTCATCAGCCCCGGTGTAACGAGCGGAGAAACTATCACCCGATGCGGTGCTGTCCACGTCCAACACCCCCCGGTTCCTAGCCTCCCGCGCCGCACCGGCACACGCACAGGGCCGCTGGTCCCCATGCCGCCGCCCGCAGTACCCCAGCCAGGCGGCAGGTGCTGAACCACCGGCCCAGCCAAGGCAGCTCAGCAAAAGCATCCGGCCGCTGGGACATATGGCCCTACCAGGCGAAGGCGTGGCGGGACACGGTGAATTGGGTGAGGAACGGCTCGCTGGGGAGCGGCCTCGGACCGGTATTGAGGGGCGTTCATCGTGACGCTGGGCGTGACTGCGGCTTCACCGCACCATGAGCTGGGGTCCCGGTCGAGCCAGGCACTGAGGGCCGAGGTGGGCGACACGCTGATCGCGGGCACCGGCTACCAGGCCGCGCTGCTGGCCCGGCTCGCCGCTCATGTTGTCAGCTGGGCATGAAGCGGTCATGGTGAGCAGCGCTGTCAAGGATGTGATGTCCACGAGCGTTGTGGCTTTCGGGGAGAGCGCCGCGACCAGGGCGGCCTGGAAAGACAAATACACAGGCGCGGCGTAGGCTCGGCTGCATGGCGCTTGCAGGACGCAAAGTGCTCCTCCTCGCCGCTGACGACTTCGAGGACACAGAACTGCTGTACCCGCTCCACCGCCTCGCCGAGGAGGAGGTCACGGTCACCGTGGCCGGCCTCGACGAGCACCCGGTGCGAGGCAAGAAGGGCCACGGCCCGGTGGCGGTCGACACCACCGTCGGCCAGGCCGCCGAGAGCGATTTCGACGCCCTGGTCATCCCCGGCGGCTACGCCCCGGACAAGCTGCGCCGCTCTGAAACAGTGCTGGCCCTGGTGCGGGCCTTCGACGCGGCAGGCAAGCCGATCGCGTTCATCTGCCACGCCGGCTGGGTCCCGATCTCCGCCAAGATCCTCAAGGGCCGGCGGGCGACCAGCGTGGCCGCCATCCGCGACGACATGGTCAACGCGGGCGCCGACTGGGTGGACCAGGCCACCGTGGTCGACGGCAACCTCATCTCCGCCAGGACCCCAGCCGACCTCGGCCCCTGGATGAAGGCCCTGCTGGCGGCACTGGAGAAGACCCGGGACTAGCCCGCGTCGGTCCGTCAACGACCCGCCGGCTTGGTCTGCGAACACGACGGCGCTGGTCGGGGTGCGGGACACCAGCAGCTACCAGGGCCAGGCAGCCATCGAACTGGAGCAGTGGGCCGAGCCGGCCGAACGCGGCGCACAGTCGCACTGCGATGGGAGGCGGCCGGCCCGGCCGGTGAACTGTTCCCGGTGCTGGACGCCGACCTGATCCTCGCCGGTGACGGACCGAGCGGGCACGGCTGGCGCTGGCTGGCTCCTACCGGCCACCGTTCGGGCGGGCCGGGGCCGTGCTCGGCAGGGCGGTCATGCACGTTCTGGCGACAGCGGCAATCCATTCCCTGCTGGGATGCGTCGCGGACGCGATCTCCTGCCCGGCGCCGGTGCAGCAGCCAGGCACCGGCGCTGTGCCCCGGTGGCGGCCGGCCGCCGGACACGAAGCGCCCGCGGCAGGATCCCCCCTTGTCCCCGCCGCGCCTGAGCCTTCGGGTCCCCGGGAGGCGGAATCGGCGGCCAGGCAGTCCCCGGCAGCGCCCGATCGGTCTTGCCCGTCCGCGTGAGCGCACCTGCCAAGCGGGGCGCCTGCCGCGCTCTCACTCCGGGCCTGCGTAAGCTCCGGCAGTGCTCGGGAACATCGATTTTGCGATCTTGAAGTTTGACACGTCGACGGTCGCGTCCATGTGCAGGTAGACGGCGGCGTCGCGGAAGTATTTCTCGACCCCGACCTCAAGCATCGCCCCGTAGCCGCCATGCAGTTCGACGGCGTGCTGGCAGACCTCGAGGATCTCCTGGGATGCGAACACCTTCACCATGTCGCACAGGCGGGTCGCATCGGGGTGGTTGTCATCGACAGCGAGAGCCGCGTGCCGCAGCAACGCGCTCACCGCCTCCAGTTTCGTCGCCATCGCCGCGACGCGCACGGCGACCGCCTGATGCTTGATGAGGATCCGCCCGCCCTGAACGCGTTCCTGGACGAAAGCCGCGGTGTCGTCGAGTGCGGCGATGCCGATACCCAGGTTCTTCGCAGCTTGGATGATTTTGCCGGGCCTGAAGTAGACGCCCGCCTTGCGCAGGGCGTCGCCGTGCGCAAGGAGATGGTCCTCGGGCACGGCGCAGTCCTCGAAGACGATTTCGCCGTTGTTCATGTAGCGGCCCCCGACGGTCTCATTGCATCGGGTGACCTCGAGCCCCGGCGTGTCCCGTGGCACGAGGAAACTGCTGGTCCCCGCAAGCATGCCCACAGACCGGTCCGTATTCGCGTACACCACGTAGAGGCTGGCGTCGTAGCCGTTGCTGATGAACTGCTTGCGGCCATTGATCTTCCAGTGACCGTCCTCGTGGACGGCTCTGGTGTCCATATTCGCTTCCGGCACGTTGTAAGGGAGCCAACGGTCGGAGGCGCCCCGTGGCTCGGTGAGGCAATGGGCCATCAGGAACTGCGGGTCTGCCATATAGCGGGGGAACCACTCGTCCTGCAAATGGCGGGGAGCGAGTGCGCGCAGCAGGACGGAGATCTTCCAGTTCTGCACGAGCTTGTCAGCGAGCCCGGAGTCGCCGCGCGCGATCTCAGTTGCGATGATCGAGAATGTCTGGGCTTGTGTCGCCGGGTCGAGCCCGACCCCACCATACTCATCCGGGACGCCAAGGCCGCGCAGTCCGGTGCGGTCAGCCTCCTGCAGGATCTCGGCCGGCAGGCGTCCGCCCGGATCGAACAGCCACTCCCGTTCCCGGTTCGCGGCTATGAACGGCCTGACGACGTCATCCACGTAGCGCCGGCAGGTCTCCCGCATCAGGCGCTGCTCTTCCGAGAGGTACCGGTCCGGCACCTCGCCGATTCTGTCCATGACGCCTCCGGCAAGCGGGTGACGGGTCAAGTGGTCACTGGCTACTCTGCGTGCTCGCCCTGCGTAACCCGAGCCAGGGGACTTCCTGGATCTTAACTAAATGAAGACTCAGAGACTATATATTGTAGATCTGACTTGATCATCTGGGCTGTGCCCCGCGGGAGCTCTTCGATGGTCCGCGAGCGGCATGAGAAGCCCCGAGCCTGCAAGGGATTCCCACTGTGAGCCAGCGCCACCTTCACCCGCACCCGGCTGGCTCATCACCTGCGGTACCGGGCACTTCGCGGGCGGTTTCGGGAGGTGCCGGGGTGGGCACCGCCCCGTGCCGCCCGTCTCGGCCTGGCATCCCCGCTTATGGCTCGGCGCTCCGCGTGGTGACTGCGGCCAGTCTGATGTCCGCTTACATGCTCGTTGTCCTGGGCGACACGGTTCGGGTAACCGAGTCGGGTATGGGATGCGCCAGCTGGCCACTGTGCAATGGTCATGCCGGGCTGAGCGGGACCTACCGTGCGTTGCTGGAGCAGTCACACCGTTACCTTGCCGTGGTGGTGACTGTCCTCGTCGCCGCTACTCTTGCTGCGGCCTGGCGCCAGGCCCGCCGGGACCATCTGGTTTTCTGGAGTTCCGCTGCGGCGCTGGGCCTGATCGGCGTGCAGGTCCTGCTCGGGGCGATCACTGTTTTCACCCGCAACGCTGGCTGGACGGTAGCGCTTCATCTCGCGGGTGCGTGGCTGGTGGTCGGGGCGGTCACGGTCACCGCCGTTGGTGTTCGGAGGGCGCCTGCCGCATCCTTGAACCGTCCCGCATCGCACGCGGCACCTGCCGGGCACCTTGGCGTTGCCGCAGCGGTGTCACTATTCGCCTTGTCCGTGAGCGGGATGCTGGTGCTTCACGACGGGGCAAGCGCCGCGTGCCCAGGCTGGCCGGTCTGCGGTCTGGGCGCCGGGCCGGCAGGCCTGGTGGCGCTCCAGTACCTGCACCGGTCCCTCGCGCTGCTCACGGCGGTGCTCATCACGGCTGCGGCGGTCCGGGCTTGGCGGTCCCAGCGGGCCGGACCAGCCGGCCGGGTGCTCGCGGGTGCGGCCATGGCCCTGCTTGCGGGGACGGTGGCGTTCGGGGCGATTGTCGCGACCACCGGCGCCCCTCCCGCGGAGCAGGATTTCCACCTCGCCGTTGGCAGTGCGCTGTGGATCGCTGTGGTGGCTATGGCGAGCCTGGGTGCACCCAGCCGGAACTCCATCCAGGGCGAATCAGCCGCAGCGGTGCCTCCCGGGCCGCGTTGACCACCAGCAGGAGCGCCTGGCCGTTGTGATCCCGGCCCGGCAACCGTTCGGGTACGACCCGACCACCGAGCCGCGTGAATCATCAGGCTAGGCGGAGCGGGCTCTTTGCGTCAGCAGGCCCGGCGTTTGCCCGAACAAAGAAACAAACAAACCGAGAGGCGAGTTCGGGATCACCGGGCCCTACCTATGCCAACCGGTACCACCGTCCGGATATGCCTCCCAGTACGGGACGAGTTTGCACACAAAGGACCGCCGCAGCTGGCCGGCGGGCTACGACGATGCGGTCAGGCGGCAGGTGCTCCGGGATCGCGGAATTCCATGTCAACACCCAACGACCGGACAGGACGGGTCGGCGTGCTCGTAGCGTGGGCTGGGCCGCGCTTCTGCGCCCGATGACCTGCTCCGGAACGGGCAGACGGCAGACCCGCGGGGCGGTTTCCCTCCGCCGGCATTACCCGGATCAGGTAATAGGGGTCGTCCTTCTGAGCCTCTCAGCCTTCCGTGGGC
>DPMS01000379.1 GCA_003541285.1 Actinomycetota bacterium | reverse complement strand
GCAGGGGTTCGTGGCCGCCGAGCGCAACGGGGCCTGGGGCACGGCGATCGAGGTGCCCGGCCTGGCGGCCCTGAACGTCGGCGGGATCGCCGGGGTCGTGTCGGTGTCATGCGCCCCGGGCGGCAGTTGCGCGGCCGGAGGGGACTACGCTGGCCGGCACCATCACGGCCGCGTGTTCGTGGTCAGCGAGAACAACGGCGTGTGGGGTGCGGCATTTCAGGTGCCCGGTCTGGGGGCCCTGAGCAGGGGCGCCAGGGTCATGTCGGTGTCGTGCGGCCCCGCCGGCACCTGCGCCGCCGGCGGGTCCTACGGCGACGCTGCCGGTCACGCCCAGGGATTCGTCACCCAGGCCAGATAGCCAGCCCTGGAGCCCGTGCGCGGCGCCTAGCCTGTCGGCCCCCTGACAGAAGGCAGTGGCCTGGCACTGACAGCCACGCCGCAGCCCGTGATGACCGCCCGGTGCCGGGGACCCGCGGTCAGCCTGGCAACTGGCCGCTGACCCCGGTGCCCGCACCTGCCCTGGCACGCCCATCCGACGTCGCGCCGACGACCGGCCCGGGCATGAGGCCGGGCCGGTCCTCGAGTTCCCGGAGCTTCCAGCAAACCCGGGCCGCCATGGTCGACACCGTAGCGCAATCGGCAGTTCGCTGATGCCGCACGAGAATAGGCAATCCGCGTCGCCGCAGCGCTGGTTTGCGCATTGATGATCGCGCGGCGCGGCGCGGGCGCAGAGCTACGGAGACCGCTCAGTCGCCAGAATCAGCGGGCGTCCGTCACCAATGCGACGACGCGACCGCCAAACACCGCCGATCAACAAAATTGAACAAACTGGCCGTCCCGAACGCGACGATCTGCGCTCTCCGCTGTCCAAGTCGGCCCAGATCGAAGGCGACCAGAGTCGGCAGGGCGCAGTATTATCCGGTCTTCCGGTTATTTGCGCGCGGCTAGCGGAGGCGGGACAGGACCGCGGGCAGGTCGCTGCTCACCGGCCCGCAGCCCAGGGGAGATGCCGCGTGTTCTCGGCGATCAGCCGGTCGGCCAGCTTGCTGGCGACGTCGAACTGCCCCACCAGGGGGTGGGCGAGCAGTGCCGCCATGACCCGGTTCCGGCCACCGTGCACGGCCGCGCCGGCCGCGAGTTCCTCGTAGGCCGATACGTGTGCGACCAGGCCGGCCAGCAGCGGGCTGAGCGGGGCCACCGGCACCGGGTGCGCCCCGGCGGCGCTGATCACCGCCGGCACCTCGATCACCGAGTTGCCGGGCAGGGTCCGGAAGGTGCCCGCGTTGCGCACGTTCACCACCTGGGTGTCGCGCCGGTCACCGGCCAGGGAGGCCAGCAGCGCCACCGCCGCCTCCGAGTAATAAGCGCCGCCGCGCTGGCCGAGCAGGGTCGGCTTGCGGTCGAGTGCCGGGTCGGCGTACATGTCCAGCAGTTCATGCTCCAGCCGGGCGACCTCCTCCGCCCGGGTCGGGCGCTGGCTCGACCCCGAGCAGCCGGGCGAACGCCCGCTGGAATCCGATCGCCACGTTGCACAGGCCGACCGCGCGGTGCCCGGCGTCGAGCAGCGCCCGGGTGACGATCCCGACCGGATTGGTGAAATCGATGATCCAGGCGTCGCGGGCGGCCCGCTGGCGCGCCCGTCCGGCGATATCAAGCACGACAGGTACGGTGCGCAGGGCCTTTGCCAGCCCGCCTGCGCCGGTGGTCTCCTGCCCGACACAGCCGTACTCCAGCGGCCAGGTCTCATCCCGCTGGCGGGCCGCCTGCCCGCCCACCCGCAGCTGGAGCAGGACGGCGGCGGCCCCGTCCAGCCCGTCGTCCAGGCCCGTCGTCCAGCGGACCCGTGCCGGGTGGCCCAGCGCCCGCATGATCCGGGCGCAGACGGGCCCGACCACCGCGAGCCGCGCGGAGTCCGGGTCCACCAGGACGAGTTCGGCAACCCCGATCTCGCCGGCCAGCCTCCCGATCCCATCGGCCAGTTCCGGCGTGTAGGTCGACCCGCCGCCGATGACCGCGATCTTCATGGTGCGGCTCGCGTCAGGCCAGGCCTACCGGAGGTAGGCAAGATGTGGACCGTGCCGTTCGCGGTACTCACTCATCATCTCCTTCGCGACGCTGACGCCGGGCACCAGCGGGTGCAGTGCAAGAGCCAGAGCTGCCAGGTCTGCGTCGCCGTTCACCGCGGCGTTGACGACTTCCCGCTCGTACTCCTTCACCTGGGTAACGAGGCCTCTGGCTGACCGTGGGAGCTCGCCTCCGGCGAGCGGGGCCACGCCACCGCCACCGATGAGCGCCGGCACTTCGGCGACGTCGTCGGGATCGAGGAAGGGCAGGCTCGTGCCGTTGCGGGTATTGACGATCACCAGGCCGGGACGCCTCGCTGTCAGCCCCTCGACCACCTGCAATGCGACCCCTTCGTACCCGCCGGGGCCCGGGCCGGCGGGCGCGCCGCGTTCATCGGCGCCGCTGCGCGCGCCGGCCGGCAGCCGCATGCTGTCGCCGTTCATGTCGGTTCGCAGGTAGCTGTCATGGCGGATGCCCATCAGCATCGAGTAGAAGGACCAGGCATCCTGCCCGCCGCCGGCATCGAACGCCTTCGCGATCCCGGCCAGGAGCTGAGAGTTCAGGCGCTGCACGTCGGCGCCCCTGCTCGCGCCCGCCCGCGCCACGGCATCCACGTAGCGCCTGGGGTCGTAGAAGTAGTACACGTACTCGGTCGGTATGGCCCCGATCCTGCGCACCAGCCCCGGGTCGAAGGCGGCGAAGCGGTGGTCGAACCGCTGCAGCTCTTCGTAGCGCGCCAGCAGCACGCCGATGCGTTCCTCGCCGTCCACCGCGAACGAGGAGATCCAGCCGAGGTGGTTCAGGCCGCCGTAGGAGAACGCGACCTTGCCGCGGCCGGCGCCCAGGAACGCCGCGAGGGAGTCGACGGTCCCGCTGGGGGTGTCGCAGACTCCCACCGCCCGGACCGCCGCGTGCGTCGCGATCGCCTGCGTGATCAGGCCCGCCGGGTTGGTGAAATTGATGAGGACCGCCCTGGGGGCACACCGCGCCAGGATCTGGCAGTACGAGAGCACGACCGGGATTGTCCGCAGCGCCATCGCGCAGCCCCCCGGGCCCGTTGTCTCCTGGCCGACGAGCCCGCGCCGCAGCGCTACCTCTTCGTCGATGACACGCCCGTGATCGCCGCCGACCCGGATCGCGGAGAAGACGAAATCGGCGCCCGAGAAGGCTTGCCCGACGTCGGGCGTCACGCTGACCACCCCCGGGTGCCCGAGTGCCTCGGCCCGCGCCACGGCCAGCCGCCCGATCGTGTCGCGGCGGAAGCTGTCCGGCTCGAACAGGGCGATCTCGTCGAAGGATGAGCCCCTGGACAGCACGTTATGGACGAATGCGGGCATCCGCACCCCGCCGCCACCGAGGACCGCCAGCTTCATCTGAGCAGGATCCCTCCCAGCCCTTCCATCTCCACCTGGCCCACCGCACCGAGCTTGCCCACCGTCTCCGAGCCTGCCGCGTTGCCGGCCGCGGCGGCCTCGGCCATCGATGCTCCCTGGCACAGAGCGCCGATCAGCGCTCCGGCGAAGGCGTCGCCCGCACCCGTCCGGTCGCGCACGTGGACCGCCCGGATGCCCTCGGTGACCTCCGTTCTTCCTGCCCGGTCGGCCACCACGGCCCCACTGGGGCCCCGCTTGACCACAACGGGGGTACCCCAGCTGCTGGCGGTGTCGATGGCGGCGGCGAGCGAATCGGCCTGGGTCAGGCGGAGCAGTTCGTCGGTGTTGGGGAGGAAGACGTCGGCCAGCCGTACACAGTCCAGCACGCCCGCCGGGTCGCTGGAGATCGAGTCGAGGCCGACGTCGAGGGCGACCCGGATCCCCAGTGAGCGCGCCTCCCTGATGAGCCTGCTCATCCCGGGACCGGGGTGCACATAGCACCAGGACGGCCGCTGCTGGCGGAGGGCCTCCAGCCAGCGCTCGGGTTCGGCGCGCTCAGGCGCGGGGTGCGGCGGGCGGTGGGTGATGAACGCACGGTCGTCGTCATAGTTCAGCACCACCGTGATGCCCGCGGCTGGGCCGGTCACGTGGCGCGACGTGGAGAGGTCGACTCCGGCGCGGCGGCAGTACTCCTGGGCGACGCGGGAACCGAGGTCCGTGCCGAGGACGGTGCACAGGCCCGCGTGCACGCCCATCCGGCTGGCGGCGCCGGCCGCGGTGACCGCACCGCCGCAGGAGATGGCGAACTCGTCCGCGTAGACCTCCTCTCCGGGCCTGGGAGGAGATGGCATGTGGCCGAAGACGATCTCCAGGAACACGCCGCCGAATGCGATCACGTCCACAGCGGCAGCCCCAGGTGCAGGCGTGCTGAGATCGCGGTGTCCGGGCAGGTCTCCACGGCCGCGCGCGATCTCTTCACCGGAAGGCCTCCGTGACGGCGTCCGCCCTGGCGACGTGGCAGGCGGCGCTGTGTTCCGGGAGCAGTTCCCGCAGTGGCGGTGTGATGTGATGGCATTCGCCGACCGCCAGGGGGCAGCGCCAGCGGAACCGGCAGCCGGGCGTGGGGTCGATTACCTTGGGTGGTTCGCCCTTGTCAGTCTCCGCGCCAACCCCCAGCGGCGCCCGGGGGTCGGGTACGGCTGAAAGCAGCAACTGCGTATATGGGTGCTTGGGATTGGCCAGTACCTCCTCGATTGGCCCCGACTCGGCGATCTGGGCCGCGTACATGATGATCAGGCGGTCCGCGACATACCGCGCACTGGCGAGATCATGGGTGATGTAGAGGATCGAGACGCCCTCGGCGTCCCGCGGCTCCACCATCAGGTTCAGCAGCCCGATCCGGATCGAGACATCCAGCATGGAAACAGGCTCGTCGGCCAGGATCAGTTTCGGCCGCATCGCCAGGGCCTGGGCGAAGCCGACCCGCTGCCGCTGACCGCCGCTGAGCTCGTGCGGGTAACGTTGCAGCACCTCCGCGCCCGGGGTCAGCCCGACCAGTTCGAAGACCCGTTCCGCTTCGGCGTATCGCTGCTGCCTGCCCAGCTCGGGCCGGTGCAGCTTCAGGCTGCGCATGACGCCATGCGAGACGCGGTACACGGGGTTGATCGAGCCGAACGGGTCCTGGAAGACCNNCTTGAAGTGCCTGGTCAGCCCCTCCGTCCGCAGCAGCGGCCCGGCGCCAGACTCCCCAGCCGCGCCGGGCACGGACCCCGGCTGAGCGGTCTGCTCTGTCATTGGAGACCCCCAATGTCCTCGCCGCGCGCGTCCTCCTGCAGGAAGCAGCGGACGTCCCTGCCGTTGGCCCGGTACAGGCCGGGTGGAGTGGTCTCGCACCGGGGCATGACCTTGGGGCAGCGTGGGGCGAACCGGCAGCCTTCCGGGGGCCGGGCCAGGTCCGGCGGGTTGCCTGGGATCCCGCTGAGCGGGACCCGGGGGCCTTTGATCGAGGGGAAGGCCTCCATCAGCCCGACGGTGTAGGGGTGCAGCGGGGAGTCGAAGAGCCGCCTGGTGGCGCCGAGCTCGGCGACCTGGCCCGCATACATGACCATCAGGTGATCAGAGAAGTGGCTTACCAGCGACATGTCGTGGGTCACGAAGATGACCGCGAAGCCG
>DPMS01000112.1 GCA_003541285.1 Actinomycetota bacterium | reverse complement strand
CTGATGCAATTCCTGAGAGTTGCCGTATATGTTCTTGGTCGTCTCGATCTTGCTGTGCCCCATCTGGTTCGCCACCTGCATGTCGGTCGCGCCTGAGGCGATCATGAGCGACGCGCAGACGTGGCGCAGCTCGTGTGCGGTGTAGGTGACGGCGCCGTCCTTGTGCGCGGCGGTGAACCCATGGGCCAGCGCGAGGTACTTCCGCCAGGTCGCGTATCCGAGGAACCCGCCCCGCTCTCCGTTGATCAGCCGGGAGTACAGCCGCCCCTCGCTGCGTTCGCGGCCTTCGGCTCCCCGGGCCAGCAGTCGGCGCACCGCCGGTATGGCAATGTCTGGGATCATCACCACTCGCACCGCGGCCCGCGTCTTCATGTCCTCGCGCACGTCGCGCCGACCGCCCGACTCGCTCGCCGTCCGGTCGATCGTCATGCACTGGCCGTCGAGGTCCACGTTCTCTGCCGGGACGGCGACTGCCTCTTCCCAGCGGAGCCCGGTGAACGCGAGCACCATCGCCACGTCGCCCAGGCCGGGCTTGAACCGGTCCAGAGCCTCGGCCAGGCGGAGCACCTGCGGGATGCTGGGGATCAGAACCCGGCGGCGTACCGAGCCACCCCAGCCGGTGCGCAGCTCCAGAGCCGGATTGCGGGGAATGATCCTCTCTTCCCGTGCCCACGCGAAGAGCCGCCGCAGGACCGAGGCGGCCGTGCTCTTGGTGCTTCCCGATGCCGGGGTACCGTCCTTGAGTGTCATGGCCCGGATCGCGTCGTTGAGTTCTGGCAGGTCCAGATCGCCCATCCAGGCGTTGCCGAGAGATGGGATCAGGTAGACGTTGAGGAACGTCCGCTCCTTGGCCAGCGACGACTTCGGCCGTGGGGTGCCATCACGCTTGACCTTGTACGCGACCAGATAGCGGGCCGCCACGTCCACGAAGCGCACCCGCTCGGCTTGAAGCCGTCCCGGCCGACGCTTCGCATCGTTGAACTCCTCCAGGAGCAGCTTCGCTGCTTCCAGCCCTTCGGCCGTCCGCTCCACCTGGCGCTTGAGCACGGGGTCCCACACACGGACCCGGTAGACGGGCATCCCGTCCTTGGTGACGACTGGCACCGCCTTGCCGTCCTTGGTCCGCATCTTCGGCCTAATCCCCTTCGGAAGATTCCGGGGGCTGTCCTTTAACATGCCCGTTCTCCTATTCTTCGGCGGCTCACCGCCCGATGGCGAGCCACTAAAACAACCCTACTATAGGTAGCGCTCTTTTTCGAGCGCTTTCCGGGACTAAGTTGCCATTTAGCACAGTTATTCAATGAGCGACTTTGGAAGAGCGGAGCGACTGCGCCCACGGCGGCTCGGGACTTCCTTGCGGCCAGGTACAGGGGCCGCAGTTATGCGCCTTGACCTGGGTTTTGGCTGACACCAGTTCTCCACCTCGGCCTCGGGGAACCGCAGCAGATGACCCACCTTCCGGTACGGAATCGCGTTCCGCTCGACCAGTTTCCGGGCGTGCCGCTCGGTGATATTAAGCCACTCGCACAACTGGCCAAGCGTGAGCATGCGCGAGCCTTTTCCATAGGGAAGATTCAGCGTCACGTGAACCACTCCCCCACCGTCGCGAACCGCCCCCGTGATGCTTCCTTTCTGTTCGTTTGCCGCTTGCCTGCTCCCTTCCGTGACGCTCACCCGCCCCACCTCACGCCGCAGTTGCCGAAAGTTCCGGGGGGCTGTTGGCCCGGCGTCTGGCTTCGGTGAGTGCTGCGTGCCAGTGCTGACGGTCGGCGACGACGTGCAGGAGTCGCTGGGCGGGGGGCATGTGGTCGGGGTCGCCGGGGGTGACGGGTTCCCAGGTGTAGCGCGACGGGTCGGTGTCGGGGATGCCGAGGGTGGCCAGCAGCCATTGCTTGCGGTCGGCGCGGTGGTCTGCGAGGGTCTTGCCGGACCATTTGCGGGAGACCAGGACACGGCGTCCGGCGTAGCCGAGATGTTCACGGCGGTGTGCTTTGCCCCGGCAGTGCCCGGGGCGCAGGCCCGGGCGGGCGTTCTGGGGCTGGATGCCGTAGCGGAGCCAGTTGGCGCACCGGGCGGAGCATGGCTCGTGACGCAGGGCCTGGACGAGGTGTTCGGCGTGCGCGGCCTGGGGACCGGGGGTGGCCTGGTGGCAGTCGCCGAGGTGCTTGGTGAGGTATTTGGTCAGGTAGCCGACGCAGCGGCTGGCGTCGCGTGACCCGGCGAGGACGCCCTGGGCGTCGAATCTGGCCCCGAACCGGGCCACGTGGAACGGCTCGTCGTGGTCGCCGATGGCGTCGAGGGCCTGGTCCCAGGTGGGCAGGAGCTCGCCGGTGGCCGGGTCAAGGCGGCGCCGCTGCGCGGCACCGCTGGCGCGCCCGCCACCGGGCTCCGCGTTGAGGACGCCCGCCCGGCACGGGCGCGCCGCCACCGGCCAGCGCCCGCAGATCGATCAAGATCACCGGCAGGCAGTCCGGTGAGTGCACGGGCCGTCTTCCTCGGCCCCCAGTGCCCAACTCGCGGTCACCGCGTCAAGGGCGCTCCCTGCGGTCGTGTCGCATGCGATCGGCTACGCCGAACCCCTAGACCCGGCGACCACTCACATGGATCTTGGCGCCTGCGGGGAAACGGAGAAGAATGGGCTTCCTCGATCTGTGCCCACACCCGGCCGCTGAATGCCGGGCAGCAGGCAGGAGCCCGAACCGATGAGCCTTGGCGCCGCTAACACACTTGCGTTGGCTGCCTTGGCCATTGGCTGGCTTGCGGTCGCGGGAAGCCTGCCCGGCGGCCTGGTGAGACGCAAGCCGCACGACCTGCTCTTCCGGTTCACCGGGGTGGGAATGCTGGTCATGCTCACCGGTGGGCTTCTGAGCCAGTTCGCCGTCGTCCGTCAATGGCCGCACAGCCAGCAGCCAGTCAATGATGGGATCACACTCCTGCTCGGCGTAGCCGGTATTGCCTGCGTCATTGCTGGCATCGCGCTCAGAGCGAGGTCACGAGGTGTCTAGTGATGGGCCAGTCGTCGCGCCGCTCGGCCGGTCCCGCGCGTGTGCCGATGACGCGCACCAGGTGTGCGGCCATGTAGGTTATGCGACCCCTCCGGTGCCCGGCCGTCGCCGGGAGTCCACCATTCGCCTATGCCGTTGCTCCTGCCACAGGGCGTGCCCCCTGGCCCACCGGAAGGAGGCCGTGCCGGTCACGGTGTGGCAGCGGCGCTGTGCCTGCCCAGGTGCCGAGGATGCACGCACAAAGCGAGGGGACCCAGGCGAATCACTACCGGGACCTGAGGAATACTGGGAAACGTACCAGCGGGATTCACGGCAACACTCTGAAGCCCGGAAGGACGCGTTCACAGCCGCCCGCAGCGCCGCACTGGGGAAGACCCGCGACGAGATACGCGACCTGTACCTCACCGAACTGCGAGCGCGAGGCCTTGAGATACCACGAGAACCACTTGTCGGCGCTACCATCGACGTGCTCAGCGGCGATCCACGTGCCGGGCTCAGAAAGACCTGGAAGACGGCGCTGCGCATGTTCACCGATCGCTGAGCGCTGAGCATCTGGCCGGGATCGGCCCCACCCTGGCCGACGGGGAGGCCACTTAAGCCGCAACCACGCTGATCGCCTGGCCGAGACCGAACCTTGCGCCCGCATCACCTCATCCCTGCTTAGGGCCGTCCCGGCTGCTGGCATCGAAGATGCGCACTTTCCCCGATGCCGATGAGGGGGTCTTACGGCGATCGTCGATGGTGTGTGGGCGGGTCAGCCGCCCGGCAGCGAGGAGGATCAAGATGCAGCCCTTCATCTCGCAGGCGCTGGTGGCGACCCGGATTGCCGAGATGCGCCGGGAGGCCGAGGTCGCACAGCTGGCTCGCGATGGGAGGCTGGCCCGCAAGCAGGCCCGGCGGCGGGGCGGCCGGGGCCTGGCACCGGTGCGCCTGCTCCGCACTGCTAAGCCTGCCTGCCGGCCGGAGCGCACTGGGCTTCCGGCCGCTTGACACGCCGGCCGCGATGCCCGGCGCCGATGCCTTGCTGGAAGGCATGGCCGCCCGTCCCATCAGCCCGGCGGTCACTGGCCGCCGCGCAGCTTGCCGGTCTTGAGGCGGCGTACGCGACCGCCCTGCATGGTGAGCCGCCACGGTGCTGCCCGGTGGCGAGGCCGGGGCCGGGAAGGCCCGGCTGGTGCTGATTGGCCTGGCGAGGCTGGATGGGGCACTGTGACAGCGCCGCTAACATGCTTGACCACAAGAGCGCCCGCGTAGATGACGCCAGCTGGCGACGACCCTGCCTCCAGCATGGTGATATCCGGCGCGGGGTACCGACTGCGCCGGCGCGGCTACGGCCCTGCGATCGCGGTCTTGTACAAGGCTGCGGTGTTCGCTCCCAGGCGGGCCGCGTAGGACACAGAGGCGCTGGTCCCGCCTTGCTGGTAACCGCCGATCACGCCGACCACCGTGCCGAGCCCGGTCACAGGGCTGATATCCGCTAGCAGCGGGCTCCCGCTGGTGCCGCTGGTATAGCCGCCACAGTCGAACTCGAGCTGGGTGGGACTGAACAGGTGCACCCGGCTCAGGCACGAGATCGGGGCGCCTGCGTTGTCGGGATAGCCGATGACCCGGACCAGTTGCCTGGCCGGCTGGCCGGTGCCTAGGCGCTCGGCGCCGGTAAGGGCCTGCACGCCTGTAGTGCTACCTGGCCTGCAAACGATGAGGAACGCGACATCATCATCGGGGTTGGCGGAGGAAGACCAGTACTCGTTCACGATCACGCGGGTGACCCGCCAGACCCCGAATGGTGCCCGGCCGTTGTGGTATCCGGGCACGAAGTCGAATTGGCGGGGGGCCAGCCCGCTCACACAGTGGGCCGCCGTCATAACCAGGTCACCTGCGGGACTGTCCACCACGCTGGCGGTGCAGAAGTGGGTCCCCACGCCACGTCCGCCGGAGGCGACGGTGAACAGTGCCCCGATGGCGGCAGTCCCCCCAGCGGGAAGGGCCCTGCGGTGGGTGGATGCGGGCCGATAAGCTCCTAGGCCTGTCAGGCGGGCCCCACCTGCCTTTTGGATAGCGAGACCTACCCTGCCCGGAGCCACCAGGGCAGCGACGGTCGCCAGCGCAACAGCGCCAAGGACCACTCCCCTGACCCCTTTGGCCAAGCGGGTGCGGCCGTCGCTGTCACGCACGGCATGCTCGTCCTGTTTCACCACATACGATCCTGCCGGCTCAAGCTCCGGAAAGTCTCACGAATCCCCACAGATTGCCGCATAGGACGCTGCTCACCCAGGGCAGGACGTCATCTCCCTGCGGGACCGCTGTACCGCGTCTAGGCCACAGTCCCTCCCACGACGGCAGCGGAGAACCGGACAAGCCGCACGCACCTGCAGTCGTTCAGGTGACGCATGGTCCTGCGATGCAGGCCTCAGAGCAGAACCTCTCGGGCGCAGAAGAATCTGAGAGCCGCCCTGAAGGAATCTCTGAGCAGCACCGCGAAGACTTCCACGCGGGCCAGGCCGCCGGCCAGACGGCGAAGTGCGGGCCCAGTGCGAGCCCAGCGGTGGACATCACGGTGCCTGGCCTAAGGAGGTGGAGCGTGGCAGTGGATGGCCGGCTGACGGCGGTGGAGAGCGTCCACAGCAATTCCGCTCGCCGCCGGTGGCTTGCCGTCGTCCTTTCCGCCGCCGTCGCGGCCGTCCTGGTGGCCGGGGGCGTTGTCGGGGCTAGCCGTTACGTTTCGACCTACTGGCTCTACCGGGGCTTCGCTGCGCCGCGCCTGGCACACAGCGTCACGGTCCATGGCGCGGCCGGGTCAAGGCAGGTGGCGGTAGGTCCCCCGACTGTGCAGAGCGTCACGGTACCCAGCCCGGCTCTTGGCGGCTACGCGAATCCGGTGTATGTAGTCCTGCCGCCGGGGTATGCGAGCCATCCCCGGCAGCGCTATCCGGTCCTGTACCTCCTGCACGGATTTCCCGGGCAGCCCGTCCAGTTCCTGAATGTCGGCCAGGTCAGCGTTACGGAGGCGGCGCTGGTGGCCGCCGGCCTGGTGAGGCCGATGATCCTAGTCATGCCGACAGGTACCCGGTCATACCTGACCCCCGAGGAATGGGCCAACGGCATCAGCAAGGGAAACGCATGGGAGACCTTCGTGGCACGTGATCTTGTCAATGCTATCGATGCGCGCTACCGCACGATTCCCAGCGCCCGCGGGCGAGGTATCGCCGGGTTGTCGGAGGGCGGTTACGGGGCTCTCAATATAGGGCTGCACCATCCCGCGGAGTTTGGCCTGATGGAAAGCTGGTCTGGCTACATGAGAGCGGATCACAAGACTGCCATCTTCGGCAACAGCGCGAGCCTGCTGGCATACAACAGTCCTGCGCAATGGGTAGCCTCTGTGGCTCCGCAGGTGCGGGCCAACGGCAGCTACATCTGGTTCTACAGCGGGGCAACCGACCCGCTGTCGGCGCAGAACCGCGCGTTCGCCGCGCAACTCACCGCCTTGGGCGTAGCGCACACGTACTTCGTGGTGCCGGGCAGGCACA
>DPMS01000754.1 GCA_003541285.1 Actinomycetota bacterium | reverse complement strand
GCGCCCTACGAAAAACCCGCCCGGCGGGTAGCCATAGCGGGGGGGCTTCCTTGAGCCCTCCTTCGACTCAAATCCCGCCACACCGACGTGAACCTCCACCCACCCCTGCTGCAGGCGCCCATCGATGCCCAGCCGCTCCCAGTTCGGGTCCCGCAACCTGGGCGACCTTAAAGCCGCCGGTCCAGATGAGTACACCACCGCTCACGTCTCCCACGGCCCGCTTGATCCCAGGTCGTCAGATGGACATCAAAGCACGGAGATGCTTCTCACGTCGGCGCTGCGCGCAATGGCAGCCCGCAGATGCGGCTGCTTGCTTCTGCTGAGCCCGATAAGGAGCGTCGCGACACCTTCGCTGTTCACTGGCGTGACCCGCCAGTGTAGATCTAGAACGTTCGCGCCACGGCTCCGGATAACCGACAGAAGCCGGGCGAGCGCATGCGTTGTTGGTGTCATAAGAACTGCCAATCTTATGGTGTCATCCTCCAAAACTGCCGGGCTGAAGGCGCCTCGCCCGGTCATTTGCCGCTCGGCAACCAGAGGCCACGCAGTCGCCCTACCTCGCTCATCCGCTTATCGGCCTGCCGGTCAGCAGCCTGGCCAGGCGGTATCCCTTCCTCATCTGCGAGAGCGAAGATGAGCTGGGTGGTATCGAAGATCTGGCTTGCCCGCGCACGTGCCCGTGGTTCGGAATAGCCGTCAATCTCGTCGGCGACCTGGATCAGGCCACCGGCATTGACGACATAGTCCGGTGCGTAGAGGATGCCACGGTCATGCAGAAGCTTGTCAACGCCAGGGTGGGCAAGCTGGTTGTTCGCAGCACCGCAGACGACCTGAGCCTGCAGGGCCGACACGGTCTGATCGTTGAGTGCAGCGCCAAGCGCGCAGGGCGCGAACACGTCCATTGCCAGCGCCGACAGTTCGTCGGCTGTGGCTGTTTCGACTTCTGGGTGCTGGGCGCGCACATAGTCGATCGCGGTGCCATCGACGTCAGCCACGATCACCGAAGCTCCCTCGGCGAGCAGATGCTCGATCAGCCGCCGCCCCACCTTGCCCACTCCGCTGACACCTACGCGCCGACCATGCAGATGCGGGGTCCCCCACACCCACTCCGCGGCGGCCCGCATGCCCTGCATCACGCCGTACGCGGTGAGCACGGCTGAGTCCCCCGCACCGCCGTACGCGACCGTGCGGCCGGTCACGAACCGGCATTCACGCGCAATGACATCCATGTCACGGCTGTCGGTACCCACGTCGCACGCGGTGTAGTAGCGGCCGTTCAGGGACTGCACGAAGCGGCCGTAGGCGCGCAGCAGGGCCTCCGTCTTGTCCTGCCGGGGGTCACCGATGAGGACTGCCTTGCCGCCGCCGAGATCTAGACCAGCGCACGCGGCTTTGTAGGCCATGGCGCGTGACAGGTTGAGCACATCCGTAAGGGCGGTGGCCTCATCCGGGAACGGGTAGAAGCGTGCGCCGCCCAGCGCCGGCCCTAGCGCGGTGGAGTAGATTGCGATAATTGCACGCAGCCCCGAACTCGGGTCGGAGCAGAAGACAATTTGTTCATGGCTGCCGACGGCCTGGTCGAAGACATTCATGCTTGCTCCTTGTGGGAGGATTATGGCCAGCTTTCCTTGCTGGCATCTCACCGCGCTATCGATCGCATACTGTCCGTAGGCCGATCTAACACCGGACACCAGGCAAATAGGTCATAAAAAAACCTCTCGTGTGATACACGAGAGGTCGGCGCGGCTAGCTCGGGTGCTAGCCTGCGCCGCAGCTAATAATGAGGCGTGATCCCATGTGAGGCAGTATAGGTGTCTCCCCCATCCGACCGCAAGCTCTTGAACCTGCATATCGCTGTACGCCAGCGCCTGATTACCAAGCGGGGTCTCGTTAATTCCGGCATGGCACCCGCTCAAGGCCCGCCCCAGCCCGACCATTGCGAGTCAGGGGCCAATGGCGAGTTGATCCGCCACCAGGGCAGCCACCAAGGCGGTACGCCCGGCTAGCTCGGCCACCAGGACATGCTCGTGATCGGCGTGCGCTCCATCGCCGACCGCGCCCAGCCCGTCCAGGGTCGGGATTCCGAGCCCGGCGGTGAAGTTGCCGTCGGAGCCGCCGCCCACCGAGGCGCTGCCCAGAGGGCCGAGCCCGAGTGCCTCGGCCAGCATCGCCGTCCGCACGAGAAGCCCGCTGGACGCGGATGTTTCGAGCGGTGGGCGGTTGATACCGCCGGTCACCGTGAGGCTCGAGCCGTCGAGGACGGGCCGCAGCGCGCGGATGGCCGCGTCAACACGGGCCTGCTCAGCCATGCTGGCTGCCCGGACGTCGACGAACAGGCGTCCCGCTGCGGGCACAGTGTTACTCGTGACACCGGCAGTGAGCACGGTCGGGGTGACCGACGTCCCCGCACTGCTGTCCGCGAACGTCGCGATGGTGAGGATTTGATGCGCTATCTCGATCGTCGCGTTGACCCCGGCATTGGGCTCGAGTCCCGCATGCGCGGCCCGGCCGGTGACCACCAGTTCATATATCGACATGCCCTTGCGTTCGGTCTTCACCCGCCCGCCGGGCGCCGCCGGCTCCAGTATCAGCGCCGCCCGGCATCTGCTCGCCTCGGACTCGATCAGTTCCCGCGAGGACGGTGAGCCGATCTCCTCGTCGCCGGTGATCAGCAACGTCACGCCCCTGAGGTCCGGCACCTCGGTGAGAGCGTGGAAGGCTATTACCAGGCCGGCTTTCATGTCGAAGCAACCCGGACCGCGCAGGATGCCGTCATGCACCGAGAACGGGTGGGTTCGCAGGGAGCCCAGCGGCCAGACCGTGTCGTGATGGCCGACCAGCAGCACCCGGGTGGGGCCCGCCCCGAACCGCCATCGCAGGTGCGCCCGGCCGTCGGCAGTGATCCGCTCCGGCGCCGCCCCAAGCACGGAGGCGCCCAGGGTGGCGACAATGTCCGCGCTGCGCGCCACCGCCGCGAGGTCAGCGGACGGCGACTCGCAGGTCACTAGCGCTTCGATGTGGCCGAGCATCGGCTGCAGTTTCTCAGCGAACCGGCCCACCAGCGATGGGCCGGGCTCAGCCGCGGTCATGGGCGGCCACGACCGGCCAGTTGCTGTTCGCTTCGATCCCGGTCTGCTCGGCCGGGCGGCCGGCCGACACGCGGGCGGCGCGGTAGGCCGCCTGCTCGTCCACCCGGGTGGAGTGGCCGGAGCGGATCACCGCCTGTCCCTCGACCAGCGCCGTGTCGACTGACTTGCCACGGCTTGCCAGCAGCAGGTTCTGGACCGGGTAATGCCCTGGCCGGAACTCCGGCAGCTCGGTGGTGCGCACGACGACATCGGCGAGCTTGCCAGGTTCGAGCGAGCAGGTAGGCGATCATGGCCGCGGTGTCCACGCCGAACTTCGGCACGTCGCTGCCAAGCCCGACGTTGACGCCGTCACGGAACAGGCGGGGGTGGCTGCGAGTGCATCCCTTGGCCCAGCCCCAGTTCATCGAGATCGCGGGCGACCAGATGATCGACATCCCCGATTCGCGGACGAACCGCGCCTCCTCGCGGCGGATCCGGGTCATGTGGGCGAACGAGCAATGCGGTCGCAGCAGGCCCAGCTTGCCGTAATGGACGAGCGGCATCTCGCCCATCCACGCCTCCTGACCGCGGATCCCGTGCAGTGTCGATGATTGATGTTGCGTGAAGATGACACAGCTGCTCCTCGCGAGGTCGCAGGCGTCGCGCACCAGCCCGTCGGACGCCGTGCCGCTGCCGAACGGGCTGACGTGGCCGCGCACCAGCCCGTCGGCGGCATTGCGCCAAAGCTCGCGGCCAAGCAGTTCCCCGCAGCGCTGGGCGGTGCCGGGCGAGCGGCGCATGCTCCCGAGCATCGGGTCCTCGCTGATGTCCCACAAGAACGGCTCGCTGAGCGATGCCCGGATCCCGACGCCCACCACGGCGTCTGCGACGGCGTCGGTGTCGAAGGCTGTGCCCGGCTCCATGAAGCAGGTGACACCGCTGCGCAGCAGTTCCAGGCCGCTGATCTGCGCGCCCGCGTGCTCGTCCTCGGGGCTCATGACGTGGTACCACGCGGCGTAGTACTGGTCGGTCCCGACCATGACGATCTCCCGGCCAAAGACGGCGACCGCTCCGTCTGCGTAGACCGCGCGGTCGGGGTTCATCGTTATGATGTAGCCGTGGCGGATGACAACGTCACATTCGCACGGTCCTGCCGCCCCGTCGTCCGGCTGGCCCTGCTCCTGCTCAGCCACAGTTGCCCCATGCCCGGTCACGGTCCCAGCATCCTGCTGTCAGGTCGGCGCGTTCTGTCTTGAGAACCTCCTTGCGGACCCGCATCGAGGGTGTCCGCGGGAAGTCGGTGGCCCGGTACTCGACGTAGCGCGGCACCTTGTACCAGGCCAAGCGATCAGCGCAGAACTTGACGATCTTGTCGGCGGACAGGTCGCTCTCTGTCATGCCGTCAGCCAGGAGCACGTACGCCTTAACCTCCTCACCGCGCTCGCGGTCGGGAACCGGGATCACGGCCGCGTCGACGATCATCGGGTGGGCGCGCAGGGCGTCCTCCACCTCCGCAGCGGTCAGGTTCTGCCCGCTGCGGCGGATGACGTCCTTCTTGCGGCCCACGAAGTACAGGAAGCCGCGCTCGTCCTGGCGGCCGAGATCGCCTGTCCGCAGCCAGCCGCCGGGCAGCGCCTCCTCGGTCGCCTCTGGGCGGTTGAGGTACCCGCGGAACATCCCAGGGCCCCGCACCAGGAACTCGCCGGTGGTGCCCGTCGGCACGTCCGCGCCATTGTCGCCGACGAGCCGGATGTCGACCTCGGGCACCGGGATGCCGATGGAGCCTGAGCCGGTCATCTCGTTGGCGTATGCCAGCGGCATGCTGGTGACGACGTTGCCTTCGGTGATGCCGTACCCCTCGATCCAGGGGAAGCCCCAGCGCTCCACGACCTGACGATGGAGGTCGGGGGGCATGGCCAGGTGCCGGGCGACCCGGACCTCATTGTCGCGGTCACGAGGGTCCGGCTCCGCCTTGAGCAGGAACAGCGGGATCGAAGAGAAGCTCAGGATCAGCGTGACCCGGTGCTCGCGCACCACGTCCCAGAAACGCGACACGCTGAAGCGGCGCATGACCACCAGCGCCCCACCGGTCGTCAGGCATTCGAGCAACAGATGGCCGGGGTCGGCGTAGAAGAACTGAAGGCAGCACAGGACACGGTCTGACGGGGTCTGCGGAATGCGCCGCAGCAGGACATCGACGGTGCGCAGCCACCACTCGTGGTCCACCATGCAGCCTTTCGGCATCCCGGTGGTTCCGGACGTATAATAAATGTTGCTGATGTCCTCGCGAGCGCACTGCGTGTCGGCGAAGCGCAGCGGTTGGCTGCCGGAATACGCGGCTAGGCCGTGGGGCTCATCGCCGCGCACTGTGATTACCTCGCGCAGAGCGGTGAGTTCGGGCCGCAGTTCCTCGACAAGCGATTCGTGCTCGTCAGCCAGGATCACGATCGTCGACGCGGAATCGCGCAGGATGTGCCCAGCATCGAGGATCTTATCGTCGGGATTGACCGAGACGAGAACCGCGCGGTTCGCTACCACCGCAAGCCAGGTGATCATGAACTCGGCCCGGTTGCGCAGGATCACCGCCACGGCCTCACCTGGCTGAATGCGATCCGCCAGGTACCCGGCGAAGCGCTCACTGGCAGCGAGCAGCTCCACGTAGGTCACGACTAGGCCATCTTCGAAGATCATTGCCGGGGCGTCGGGCCATCTGCGGCAGGCCTCGTCGACGAGCTGGATCACTGTCTGCTGTGGCGCGGCGCTCCACTGCTCGCCTACATTCCGCCAGCCAGCGCGCTCTTGCATGATCAGAACAGCCTCCTCGAGGTCGTCCGGCTTGTTCCCGGGATCAGCCGCCCGCGCCTGCCAGATCGAGCGCTGAGGCCGCCGTCCGCAGCGCCGCGGCCGCGGCCTCGGCCGGCTGGCCGACCGGCCACAACGTGACCGTGTCGACGCCCGCGTCGGCGTAGGCGCGCAGGCGTTCGGCCAGGCGCCCCTTCGGTCCCACGAGGGCGGTCTCGTCCATGAACTCGAACGGCACGGCCGCAGCGGCACCTGCCCGATCCCGGCTGAGGTAGCGCTCCTGGACGAGGGCAGCCTGCTCTTCGTAACCCATCTCACGCGCGAGCAGGTTGTAGAAATTCCGCTCGCGGGTTCCCATGCCGCCGAGGTAGAGCGCAAAATAGTCACGCAGGTTATCCGCCGCCGCCTGCGGGTCGTCGCCGACCGACAGGGCCACGGTCGCGATCACCTCGAACCTGTCCCCCGCACGCCCGGCCGCCTCACGTGCGGCCCGGATCGCGGCGACCCGCCCGGCCGAGTGCTCCGGGGAGAAAAAAGCGGCCAGCCAGCCATCGGCGATCTCCCCCGCAAGCTCGATGCCCTTCGGCCCCACGGCGGCGAGGTAGATCGGCACCGGCCGCGCTGGGTGGACGGACAGGCGCAGCGGCCGGTAGCCGGTCCCGGCCAGCGGCACGCTGAACTGCGGGCCGTGATGGTCGATTCGCTCGCCACGCAGTGCGGTCCGCACGATCTCGATGTACTCGCGGGTGCGCGCCAGGGAAGGATTGAACCGCACCCCGTGCCAGCCCTCAGATACCGCGGGACCTGATACACCAAGCCCGAGGTGGAACCGGCCCCCGGAAAGGATGTCGAGCGTCACGGCGGTCATTGCGGTCATTGCCGGCGTGCGCGCGGGAATCTGCATGACCGCGGCGCCCAGGCCGATCCGCGAGGTCTGCGCCGCGATCCACCCGAGCGTGGTCGCGGCGTCGCAGCCGTAGGCTTCGGCGGCCCACGCGGTGGCGAAGTCCAGCCGTTCGGCCTCCTGCGCGAGCATGGCCAAGTCCTGCACACCAAGGGGACCGCCCGGTGCACCCAATGCAATACCAAGACGCATGGCCTGATCAGCTCCCAGCTACTGGGCGAACGCTGCGGATGGCGCTGAAGCGCACCGGGAACTCCGTGAACTCGTTGCGGGCGTTGGCGGAGTTCAGCCGCGCACTCTGGCCGGCGTCGGGGGTGATGCCCGCACGGAACAGCTCGCGCAACGTGTACGGGACCAACCCGAGAGGATCATCGGGGTCCGGGTGGTGCGCGGAGATCTCGCCAACCGACATCACCGCGCCGATGCAGGTGTGTGGCCCTTCCCCGAAGGCCAGTCCCACCGGCTTCACCTTGTGCCGCGGGACGCGGTGCGGATGGAAACGATCGGCGTCCGCGCCGAAAACCTCGGGGTCGCAACTGGCGGTCGTCACGTCCAGCACCACATAGTCACCGGCGCGAAAGACCCGGCCGCTCGCCAGCGTTGTGTCCTCGACGGCTTTGCGGATGAAATAGGGCGATGCCGGATGCAGACGCAGGCTCTCGACCGCGCACCGGCGCAGGAAGTCCACGTCCTCGAGCAGCGCACGATCCTCTGGGTGCTCGCGCACCCATTCGTGCATCTCGGCGACCATGTGCGGCATGAAGCGGACAATCGTGTCCCCGGGGGCGAACAACGTCAGCTCACGGACATAGACCTCGCTGTCCCACTTCTCGAAATGCTGCTTGTTCCTCAGCATGACCGTCAGCATGTCGTTCGGCAGCTCGGACTCGTGCACCCGTCCGGCAGCATGGGCCTCGATGAGCGCCTCCCGCCGCAGCATCGCCGGCCGGACGTAGCTCGCGCCGAAGTGCCGCTGGGCGGCCAGGCAGCGGCTCACGATCTCGCGGTGGTTGCCCCGCTCCCACTCGACGGCCCCCCCGGGGGTTATCCCATCCACGATCGCCAGGAACCGCTGCCGTGCCTCGTGGCTGTCGACGCCGTCGATCCCCCAGAAGGAACAGGTGAGGTCGCAGTACACGTCACGCAGGAAGGGCAGCAGGTCCGCGCGCGCGCGACCGTCACCGCGCCCCTGCCGAGCGATCTCGGCGAGCTTGGCTGCCAACGCCGGCCCCAGCACGTCGCGCTCGAACCAGCGCAGCATGTCCTTGCGGAACAGGGTCGCCTCGATCCGCCGCCGCTCGAAGTGATCGCGTCCGGAGAGGGCCAGCACCCCGTAGCCGGTGATCGGCGCGCTGTCGCGCCGGCCACCGCCCCCCTGCACGAATGCCCTGGAGCGAAAGACCTCGACAACGTCGTGGTACGACCGCAGCCAGGGCATGGCGGTCACCGCCGGGCCGTTCAACGGGTCGAGACTCGTTCCTTCGTACGAGACGTCTTCGTCGCGCACCTCGATCAACCCTCCTGTCAAGTCCCGGGAAGCACTTGGACCCGGATCGCGTGCGTCGGGCAGAGGGTCTCAGCCTCGCTCAGGCTGTCGAGCAGGTCTAGCGGCGGATGCGGATCGAGGACGACCGTCGGCCCGTCCCCGGACAGGTCGAACACCGCCGGCACCACCTGCACGCAATAGCCGGTGCAGGCACATACGAGCGGATCGATGCTCACACGCAGCCGACCCACCGTCGTCACCGCCTCACGCGTGATCAGCAACGGCCAGGTCCGGGTGGCGGTCCCGCCACGGCGACGCCGCTTCCAGCTGAGCCGCGAGCCGCAGCAGCAGCGCCTCGCCGGCCGGCGGTCCGAGGATGTGCACGCCGATGGGCAGCCCATAGGGGCTCCAGTGCAGTGGCAGCGAGATGCCCGGCAGGCCGGTGACGTTGCCGAGCGGGGTGAAGTACTGCAAGAACAGGCCGTCGCGCAGGTACTGTTCCCACAGGTCGTCGGTGCCTTCGAACAGGAAACCGACTGGGACCGGCGGGCGCAGCAACGTTGACGTGACGAGCACGTCGTAGTTGTTCCAGAACGCTACAACCTTGCGGCAGAGCCCGTGCAGGGCGTTGACCGCCTCGACGTACTCGGCGCTCGAGTTTTCCCGCGCCATCTTCAACACGAACCGGGTCAGCGGCTCGAACAGGTCGGTCTTGTCGGCCGGGTAGTAGCACGGCGCCGTCACCCACAGCCGCATCAGGACGTCGTATGAGCTGGGATCGACTTCCGGGCATGCCTCCTCGACGTTGTGGCCCAGGTCAGCCAGCTGCCTGGCGGTCGAGCGGACCGCGGCGACGCACTCCGGGGTCATCGGGTTGCCGGTCGGGCTGATGGTGGTGAACGCGACGCGCAGCGTCCCCGGCCCGGCCCCGACCTCGTCGCGGAACGGCCGTGCCGGCGGCGCGGCCCAGTACGGGTCGCCCACCTCGTAGCCGGCCATGACATCGAGCGTTGCCGCCGCGTCGAGCACCGTGCGCGTCAGCATGCCGTCGGTGCTCAGGCCGACCATGCTCTCGCCCAATCCCGGTGCGCACGAGATGCGCCCGCGGGCCGGTTTCAGCCCCACGACGCCGCAGCACGAGGCAGGTGTGCGGATCGACCCGCCACCGTCACTGCCGTGGCCGACCGGGCACAGGCCCGCGGCCACCGCCGCCGCCGCCCCGCCGCTGGAGCCCCCCGGTGTGCGTCCCAGGTCCCACGGGTTCCTGCAGACCCCGTTCAGGATCGATTCCGTGAAGGAGAGGTTGCCGAACTCGGGCGTGTTGGTCTTGCCGAGCAGCACGAAGCCGGCGTCCTTGAGCCGCCGCACCACGGCCGTGTCGAAGTCGGGCACGTAGTCGGCGAACGCCCTCGACGAGAAGGTCGTGCGAACGCCTTTGGTTTCGGCGAGATCCTTTATCGAAATCGGGACACCGAGGAACGGCGCATCCGGCTGCGGGGACGAGGCGAGCTGCTCGTCTGCCGCGCGCGCCCCGGCGAGCGCCTCATCGGCGCAGACCGTAACGAAGGCACCCAGCTGCGGGTTGAGCGCCTCGATCCTTGCCAGGTAGGCCTGGACCAGCTCGGTCGATGAGATCTCGCGACGGCGCAGCAGGTCGGCCTGCTCGGTGGCGCTGAGCCAGATGACGTCGTTCATTCCTGGCCTCCGGTGGTGGTCATCTCCCCTGCCATACAGGACGCCGCTTCTCGGTCCATGCCCGGTACCCCTCCTTCGCATCAGCGCTGGCGCTGACCGGCGCGAACGCGCGATCCGCCGCCTGCAGCGCGAGGTCCATCCCCATCGCGCGCTGGCCGCCGTAGATCAGTGCTTTGCTCGCGAGCACCACGAGCGGGGCATTGCCAGCGATCGTTCGGGCAAGCTCGAGCGCCGTGTCCATCAGGTCACCGCCGGGAGCGATCCGGTTGACGAACCCGAGCTGGTAAGCCCGCTCGGCGCTGAGCCGGTCGCCGGTCACGAGCAGCTCAAACAGCATGCGCTGCGGAAGCGTCCACAGCGACTGCACGAACGGCTCCAGGCCGATCCCGAGCGTGACCTCCGGCAGCGAGAACCACGCGTGGTCGGCGGCAACGCACAGGTCACACGCCTCGACGAGTGCCATTCCCGCGGCCATGGCCAGCCCATTCACGGCCGCGATGAGCGGCTTGCCGGTGGCCGGGCTGGTCCCGGGGCGCGGGGTGAAGTCCTCAGTTCTCGGCCGCCCGTCCACGTTCTTCTCGGTGATGTCGAACCCGGCGCAGAACGCTTTGTCCCCCGCTCCGGTGACGATCCCCACCCGGACGTCTGGGTCGTTCTCAATCCGCCTCCAGCACTCCTTCAACGTCTCACAGGCGGCCAGGTTCAGCGCGTTGCGCTTCTCAGGACGGTTGATCGTGACGATGGCGACTCCATCGGAGACCTCGTATAGCACTTCTGGTGCCATTTACCCGGCTCCCATCTGCGATGCGGACTGCTTGTCGCCGTCGCCGTCGCCGGCGAGGCGCTGGAATACCGGCAGTGGCGGCAGGTCCGCACGCTCACGCCACGTCACGCTGACCCGCTCGCCGATCGCCGGCTCGTCGCCGACCAGGTTGGTCGTCAGTCGCGGGCCCTCATCGAGGGTGACGATCGCGACCACGTACGGCGGCGGCATCTCATCGATGACCGGGATCCGCACCGTCGTTTTGGAGTACACGGTCGCGTGGCCGCTCACCTGGACCCATTCCAGATCCAGGCCGAAGCAGGACAGGCAGAACGGGCGCGGGTAGAACTGGTGTGCCCCGCACGTCCTGCAGCGCTGCACGATGAGGCGGTGCTCACGGGCGGCTCGCCAGAACTGTGCCGTCGTCGGGTCTTTGGGCAGGCCAGTCAGATCGTGGTCAGTCATTGCCGAGCACCACCGTCGAGGCTGTCGACATGAGCCCGCCGACACCGTGGGCCACCGCGATCCCGGCGCCGGGCACCTGCCGGTCGCCAGCTTCACCCCGCAGTTGGCGCACCGCTTCGACCAGCAGCAGCAGCCCGAAGGCGCCCGGATGGTTATAGGACAACCCACCTCCGGAGGTCATCGCGGGAAGAGCGCCGCCGGGGGCAAGCCGGCCTGCTTCGACGAAGGCGCCCCCTTCCCCTTTGGCGCAGAATCCAAGATCTTCGAGCGCGAGCAGGACCGTGATCGTGAACGAGTCATAGGGCTCGAGTACGTCCACGTCGGCCGGTGTGATTCCGGCCATGGAGAACGCCTCCCGGCCCGACACGGCCCCGGCGGTGACGGTGAGGTCCGGCATCTGCGCGATGTTCCAGTGCGTCTGGCTCTCCCCCACCCCCAGAATCCGCACCGCCCGTTTGGCGGCGTCGCGCGCCCGCTCCGCCGTGGTCACCACAACCGCGCCGCCTCCGTCGGTGACCAGGCACACGTCGAGCCGGTGGAGAGGGTCGCAGATCAGTCGCGACCCCACCACCTCCTCGACGGTGATCGGGTCGCGCGACCATGCCTTCGGATTCTTTGCGGCCCACGACCTCGCGGCGACGGCGATCTCGGCCAACTGTTCGGGGGTGGTCCCGAATTGATGCATGTGCCGCGCGGCGATCATGGCGTAGTGACCGAGCGGCCCCGGCAGCCCGTAGCTCAGCTCGAACTGGGCGCCGAGGGTTGAATCATCCGATTCGCGGGTCATGCGCCGGCTTCGCCGGGTCCGCTGCCGCGAGGCGTACGCGATGAGGGCGACCTCGCACCGGCCGGCGTGGATGGCCGCCGCCGCGTGATGGACGAATGCCTCGAACGCGGCGCCGCCGAAGTCGGTGGAGTCGGCGTAGCGGGGCATGATCCCCAGGTACTCGCCGAGCTGGACAGTGCCCTCCTCCCCCATGTAGTTGGTGAAGAGCGCATCGACGTCAGCGGAGGTCATGCCAGCCTCGGTGAGTGCCTCGTGGGCGGCAACCGCCGCCATCGACAGCTCGCTGTGGTCCCAGACCTCTCCGAGCGGCGTCTCCGCGGCACCTGCGATATATGCGGGGCGGAGCATCATCAGACGTCCAGGAACGCGCTGAGCCCGGCGGGCTCGAGCAGGCGTGATGGGAGCGCCTCGTCCAGCGCTTCGGGTGTCCAGCGGCCCTCTGTCCGCAGGTCGTGGACGATCGAGGGCATCGAGACGACGATGACTCGGTTGCCGTAGGTGTGGAACACCTGTGCGTTGGCGGGGCATCTCTCCTCCGCGAGCCATCCGATCAGCGGCGAGACGTTGGCCGGGTTCAGCGGGTCGCCCTCGTTCCACTCCGCGACGTCGTCCGGCTCGCTGTCCGGACGCGAGACCATGATCCGGGTCCGCGCGGATGGCGACACCGCGTTGGAGCGGACCCCGATCTTGGCGCCTTCGAGAGCCACCACGCGCGAGAGTCCGAGGACGGCGCTCTTGGCTGCGGTGTAGTTGGCCTGACCGAAGTTGCCGGCGAAGGCGGCGATCGAGGTCGTGTGCACCACCGAGGCGGCCACCTGCCGACCGGCCTTCGCCCGGTCGCGCCAGTACGCCATCGCGTGCCTGGTCGGCGCGGCATGGCCCTTGAGGTGCACCCGCAGCACGTCATCCCAGTCGGACTCGGCCATGTTGGCCAGCGTCCGGTCCCGGAGGATGCCGGCGTTGTTGACCAGCACGTGCAGTTCGCCGAACGTGTCGACGGCGAGCTGCACCAGCTCAGCGGCCTGTTCCCAGTCCGCGACATCGTGGCCGCTCACGACCGCCTGGCCGCCCGCCGCCCGGATCGCGCCGACCACGGCAGCGGCCGGGCTCTGGTCGGCCCCGCGGCCGTGGACATCGCCCCCGCGGTCGTTGACGACCACCGCGGCGCCCTGTGACGCGAGGTAGCGCGCATGGGCGCGGCCGAGGCCCCGTCCCGCGCCGGTGACAACCGCGACACGGCCTGCAAGTCGGCTCACGTGGCTTCCCCGTCCTTTCCAACCGGCCCCACCTGTGCGAGACCGTCCGTGATGACCGTGACACCTTGGTCGTCGTTGACCTGGAAGCGGAACCGTCCCGCGGGCTCGCCCCGCTCCGGCGGGGACCACAGCGTCGTCGTCATGGTGTGCGCTGGGTACATCGGCCGTGAGAAGCGCACCGCCAGCCGGCGAAGCCGCGACGCGTCCCCGCCGCACGCGTGCCCGACCACAGCGCGCCCGGCGAACGCCATGGTGCACAGACCGTGGACGATGATCCCCGCGAACCCGGCCGCCCGGGCTGCGGTGTCGTCGAGGTGGTAGATGCTGTGATCCCCTGACGCCTCGGCATAGCGGAAGGTCTGGTCGGCGTCGACGCCGTAGCTCACCGTCGCGGCCGGTTCACCGAGGCTCGCGACGTCCGGCAGCCGGTGCTCAGCGGGGGCCTGGCCGATCGCTTCGTCGGTCATGACACCGCGCAGGAAGTTGACGAAGTGCTCCTCGTGAACGACGCGGCCGCTGCCGGGGTCGGTCATTTCCACCTGCGTGACCAGCACCGTCCCGGTCGATCGTGGATGCACCCCGTAAAGACGTCCGCGCACGAGCAGCGTGCTGCCGGGCACGACCGGCTCGTGATAGTGCAGGTCGTGCTCGCCGTGCACGCTGCGGTTCTCCGCGCGCGCCCGCTCGGGGAGGTTCTGCTGCAAGACCGTGTGGACGTGCGGGACGGTGGCGACCACACACAGCAGCGGCGGTGCCACCCCGCTGGCCCAGCGCTCCGGGTCAGGCTCGTTGGTCGCGGCCGCATAACGCCGGCACAAGTCCGGGTCGACGAAGAACGTCCTGCTGGGTGTCCACGCAGTCAGCGCGTCCGGATCGAACCGGGCATGGATGACGTCCGGGCCGGTGCCCGCGCGCGGGGAGGTCACGCGCTCACCTCCGCGAGGCCCTTCGTGATCACCTTGCGGCCTTCCTGGTCGGTCACCTCGAAGGCGACGTTGGCGCGCGGGACCGCGTCGCGCAGTTCCCAGACCGTCGCCGTGAGCTCGTCACCCGGGAAGCACGGGGCGGAGAACCGCACGGCCAGTCGGCGCAACCGCGCCGGGTCGCCGCCCCCACAGGCGACGGTCACAGCCCGGCCGACGAGAGCCATGGTGCAGGCGCCGTGCAGGATCGGCCTCGGGAAGCCCGCCCTGTGCGCGGCGGCGTCGTCCAGGGTGTAGTCGCCGAAGTCGCCTGAGGCCTCCGCATACCGGCGGGACTGGTCAGGGTGGACGCGGAGGGTGACGTTCGCGGCCGGCGGCTCATTGCGGATCGCGTCACGCGCCAGCCAGCTCGGCGGCACCGTGCCCGCGCTGGTGCCGGCATCGAAGCCGCGCAGGAACTGCACCGCGTACTGGGTATTGACCAGACCGCCACCGTTGGTGCGCGACTCGGTCTGCACCACGACGGCGGTGCCGCTTGCCTTCGCGTGGACACCGGTCACCGCGGCCCTGGTCGTGACCGTCGTCAACGGGCCGATCGGCTCATCGATGAGCAGGTCGTGCTCGCCGTGGACGCTGCCGAGGCTCGATAGCGTCCTGCCGAACAGCCGCTCGATCTCGTGCGGATAGACGTCGATCGCCGGCAGGAGCGCGAACACCGGCGGAGTCAGCTTGCCCTCCCGGTACGGCCCGGCGGGCTCGTTCGTAGCCGCCGCGTACGCGGCGACCTGGGTCGGCCGGACGTCGAAATGCTCGGCGCCCGACCAGACACCGAGCCGGCCCGGATCGAACGTCACTACGGCACCCGGCCGTCCTGGCCGTCCGGCCAGATCATGGCGGGTGGGAGCGCGACCCGGTCGGCCAGCCGGTGCGCGGAGGCGTCCGCGAGGCTGAAGACTTCCTCGTCCTCGACAAGGGTTGCATGCCCATGCCGGAGCACGACCCTGCCGTCCACGATGACGGTGTCCACAGCTTTGGTCCGGCTGAGCAGTGCGATGTCGCGAACCGGGTTGGCAGGCGGATGCGACTCGGCCACGCCGGTCGCGCGAATGACGATGTCGGCGAGCATGCCGGGCGCGAGGCTGCCCAGCTGGTCCTGCAGTCCGACCGAGCGTGCCCCGGAGCGGCTTGCCATCTCCATGATCTCCTCGGCGGAGAGGAATTGCCCATGTGCCCTGGCAAGCAGGAAGCCGATGTAGCCCTGCTCGCCGAACCCCCACACCTTCGCGACATCCGAGCCGAACGCGACCGGGACCCCGAGGTGGTACATCTCAGCGGCACGCTGCTTAAAGAACTCGGCGACCCCGTAGAACATGTAATTACCTGGCATCCAGACGATGGTCATGCCCGAGTCGACGACATGCTGGGTCTCGTCGTCCCTTATCGCGTTCATGTGCGAGAACGTGCAGTTGGGTCCCAGTACGCCGATCTCGGCAAAATGGGCCAGCGGATGCCCGCCGAAACGGGCATCGTCGTCCGCTACGTCGTCGGCGTAGAAAGACTGGTGCTGGGTGAGGATGGCGCCGCGCTCGTCCGCGGCCGCCTTCGCCGCTCGCTCGAGCTCATCCGAGGCGGTCGCCGCTCCGTAGAGACCGACATGCCCGCGCACGAGGGCATCGGGGTCGCTGTTCCTGGCCAGCTGACCACCGAGCAGCTTCATCGCCCGCGCATGGTCGGCGGGTGCCCGGTCGAGCCTGTGGTAGCCCGGCGATACCCGGTCCCAGAGGTAGGCATCGGCGACCGAGCCGCGGATGCCGATGCGCTGCGCGGCGGAGGCGACCGCGCCGGGCTCGTACGCGGTTCCCGGTTCCAGGAAGCAGGTGACCCCGTTACGCAGCATCTCCAGCCCGGCAAGCAGCGCGCTTGCGTATTCGTCGTCGTCATCGACGGCCTGCATCCAGATAGTGAAGTAGTCCTGCGACTGCGCCTCGCTCGGACTGTCCGGGAATGCGCCCCTGGTCGTATGCAGGGTCATGTGTGCGTGCGCGTCGACCAGTCCGGGATGAACGGCGCCACCATCCGCGTCGATGGTCCGCGCGCTGATGTAGGCAGTGCCCACCTCGGCGTCGGGACCAACAGCGGCGATGCGCCTGCCGCGGATCGCGACCGCGCCGGAGGGGTACACGCGCCGTTGTTCGTCAAGGGTAATCACGTACGCGTTGCGCACGAGCAGGTCGCACTCGGGTGCGGCATCCTTGGTCATGACGTGCTCCATCAGGTCGCTGGTTCGCTGGCTGACACGTGCGGGTTCTCGCGATCCCAGACCAGCGCCTGGCGATCGTGCTCCGGGGTGCCCAGCAGGGTCTTCTGCACCCGGAGAGATGGCGTCCGGGGAAAGTCGGTGCTCCGGTACTCGATGTAGCGCGGCACTTTGTACGCGGCCAGCCGGGCCGCGCACCACGCCGCGAGTTCCTCGGGCGGAATCGTCGCTGCGGAGTGGCCTTCGACCGGCAGAATGAACGCCTTGACCTCTTCGCCGCGAAGGTCGTCGGGGACGCCGATGACCGCAACCTCGAGCACTTTCGGGTGCGCTCGCAGCACTTCCTCGACTTCGGCGGCCGCCAGGTTCTCACCGCTGCGCCGGATGATGTCCTTCTTGCGGCCCACGAAGTAGTACAGGCCTCGCTCGTCCTGCCGGCCGAGGTCGCCGGTGTGGAACCATCCGTCCTGCAGCACCTCGGCAGTTGCCTCGGGCCGGTTGAGGTAGCCGCGCATCAGCCCGGGCCCGGAGATCCAGAACTCGCCGGTGGCACCCACTGACACGTCGGCGCCATCGTCGTCCACCAGCCGGATGCTCACCTCCGGGCAGGCGATCCCGATCGAGCCCGAACCGACCATCTCCTCGGCCAGATCGAGCGGAACCCTGGTGACGAAGTTGCCTTCGGTGATCCCGTAACCGTCCACCCAGGGGAATCCCCATCGGTCGGTCATCTCCCGGTGCAGGTTTGCCGGGACGGCGACCTGCAGTGCCCGCTTGACCTTGTGGCCGCGGTCAGCGTCGGACGGCTCGGCTTTCAGCAGCAGGGCGGGAATCGACGCGATACCGAGCACTTCGGTGACGTCGTTGGAGCGGACAACGTTCCAGAAGCGGGAGACGCTGAACCGCCGCATGACGACGACGGCACCACCGCACCGCAGCGCGGCGAGCACCTGCCAGCCCGGGTCGGCGTAATAGAACTGCAGGCAGCACAGCATCCGGTCGTCAGGCCCCTTCGGGTGCAGCCGGAGATCGACGTCAACTATGCGCAGCCACCACTCGTGGTCGACCATGCAGCCTTTCGGCGGGCCGGTCGTCCCCGAGGTGTAGTAGACGTTGGTGATGTCGCCTCGCTCGCAGCCGGCTTCGTCGAGTGAGAAGGTCCCGGTCTCTGGCGCGGGCAGGCCATCCGGCTCGTTGTCGCCGACCACGACGACGTCACGCAGTTGCGGGCAGTCGCCGCGCACTGTTTCGATCAGTGCCTGATGCTTCGGGCTGATGATCGCGAGAACGGCGTCGGAGTCGCGCAGGACGTGGCGCGCGTCGTGCTCCTTCACGTCCGGGTTCACTGAGACCAAAGTGGCCCGCAACGCGACGACGGTGAGCCAGGCGGTCATGAACTCGGCCCGGTTGTCCAGGATGATCGCGACCCGGTCACCGGGTGCGATCCGGTTCCGCACGGCAGCGGCGAAGGTCTCGACGCGTGTCACGAGGTCGCGCCGGGTGACGGTCAGACCGTCTTCGAATATCAGCAGCGGCCGGTCCGGATCTCGTTGGCAGGCATCACGGACAAGCTCGATGATGGTCGTCTCTGGTACCTGGCTCCAGGCAACGCCCGCGTTTTGGTGCTGTACGACCGTGCTCAAGGACTGTCACCTTTCGCTGTAAGGCGAGCCGCATGGCTCGGGCGGATGGGGTGGGGTCGTCCATGTTGGGGTTCGTTCAGGGCACCCGCAGGCAGGCGACTTCGTGGTTTCCGGCCGAGTCCGGAACGATATGCAGGCGAGGGTCGGTGACCGGGCAGCCCTCATCCGCGATCGGGCATCGCGGATGGAACCGGCAGCCGGAGGGGATCGCGGTTGCGTCGGCCGGCTCGCCGCCCAGCAGCTTGACCTGACCGGGCTCCGTTGCCGGCTCGCGGCGCGGCGCCACCGCGCACAGCGCCCGGGTGTAGGGATGTTGCGGGTTGGACAGCACCTGCCGGGTAGGCCCGAGCTCGACGATGCGGCCGAGGTACATGACCGCGATACGCTGAGCGTAATGCGCCACAACCGCGAGGTCGTGGGCGATGATCAGGACACCCATGCCGTCCTCGCTGCATAGTTTGCGCAGGAGCGACATGATTCCGGCGCGAACGGAGACGTCCAGCATCGATACCGGCTCATCTGCGACGAACAATTCCGGCTTGACGACAAGGCTCGCCGCGATGGCGACGCGCTGGCGCTGGCCTCCCGACAGCTCGTGGGGGAAGCGATCGGCGTACTGATCGGTCGGCTGCAGCTCGACCCTGGCGAGCGCCTCGTTGACCATCGCGGCACGCGTAAGCCGGTTGCCGATGCCGTGGATACGCAACGGCTCCTCGACAACCTGGCTGACCCGGTAGCGTGGGTTCAGCGACTCATAGGGGTCTTGATAGACCAGCTGCATCCGCTGGCGCATCGGCCTGAGCTGCGAATGACTCAGCTTGGTGATGTCCTGCCCGGCGAACTCGATCGATCCGGCCACCGGCTCGATCAGCCTGAGCACCGTCTGCGCGGTCGTCGTCTTCCCGCAGCCGGATTCCCCGACCAGTGCGAGCATCTCTCCGCGCCGGAGCGTGAACGACACGTCGTCGACGGCGTGGACCACCTGCGGCGCGCGACGGGCGATCGTGTCGATGATTCCCCTTGCCGACCGGTATTCGGCCACAAGGCCGTCCACAGTCAGCAGCGAGGGCTCGTCTGCCAGTGGGGCACCGGCCGGCGGCGGGGCGTTTTCGTCCACGTGCGACGCGGTCATGGCTTTACGACCAGCGGGTTATCCGAGGGCACCTTGTCGTTCAAGTGGCAGGCGGCCAGCCGGTTCCCGCCCACCTTCTTCAGTAGCGGGGCCTCGGCTTCACACCGGCCGAATGCCCGGTCACAGCGGGGCTGGAACGGGCACCCGACGATCGGCCGGCTGAGCAAGGGCGGCGCGCCCTCGATCGAAATCAGCTCGGAGTCGTCCATGATGTCGGGGGTCGCGGCGAACAGCAGCCGGGTGTATGGATGGGCCGGTGTGTGGTACAGGTCGGCCACTGAGCCGTGCTCGATGATCTCGCCCGCGTACATCACGTTGAGGTCGGTGCACACCTGGGCGACGAGCGGAAGGTCGTGACTAACCAGCAGGAGCGCGAGCCCTTGCCGCTCGCACAGGCTGCGCAGCAGCTCGACGATCTGCGCCTGCACCACGACGTCGAGGGCGGTCGTCGGCTCATCGGCAAGCAGCACCTTGGGCTCACATGCCAGCGCGAGCGCGATGGCGGCGCGCTGGCGCATGCCACCGGAGAACTCGTGCGGGTACCGGCTGGCCCGGTCGCGCGGAATCCCGACTATTTCGAGCAGCTCGCGCGCCCGGTCCTGGGCGGCCCGCCTGGGCAGGCGGCCGCGTACCTGCAGAACCTCGACCAGCTGAGAGGCAATGCGACGCACGGGGTTGAATGCGTTCATCGCACCCTGGAACACCATTGCGATCTCGGTCCAGCGGGCGCTCCGTACGCTGGCTTCGCCGTCGGCCATGATGTCGGTGCCGCGCAGCAGCACTGAGCCCGAATACTGCGCGGTCGGTGGCAGCAGGCCCAGCAGCGCGAGGATGGTGGTGCTCTTGCCGCAGCCCGACTCGCCGACGAGCCCGGCGCGCTGCGCGGAGTCGAGGGTGAAGTTAACCCCGCGAACGGCGTGCACCCGCGATCCGCCGACTGTACTGAACCAGACGTTGAGGTCGCGCACCTCCAGCAGCGGTGCGGTCATCGGCTGCCGTCGCTTACGCGCACTCGGGTGAAGCTCCGGGCGCCGAGGTGCGCCGCGCGAAGGCGCGGGTTGAACGCGTCCTCGATCGCCCGGCCGAACAGGGTGCACGCCAGGATGATGACCGCAACGAGCACGCCGGGCGGCACGATCGCCCACCACGCGCCCTGGCTGATCGCCGATGCCAGGAACGCGTGCTCGATCATCGTCCCCAGGGACACCCTGGTCGGGTCACCGAGGCCGAGGAACGCCAGTGCCGTCTCGAGGAAGATCGCGTAGGCGATGTTCAGGACAGTGTTGGCCACTATCAGCGGAACCAGCTGAGGCAGTACGTGATGAGAGACGATCCAGCGGTGGCTGGCACCGAGCGAGCGTTGCCGCTTGACGTAGACGCGCTCTTTGACCGATCGCGCCTGGGCGCGCACGACCAGGGCGGTCACCGTCCACGACAGCACACCGATGACGATGATGACGTGGAACAGGCTAGGTCCCCAGATATCCGCCACGCTGATCATCAACGGCAGCGCAGGGATGACGAGGAAGTAGTCCGTGATGCGCATCAGCGTCGCGTCGACGGTGCCGCCGGAGTAGCCAGCGACGACTCCCACGATCGACCCGACTCCGCTGGCCACCAGCGTCGCCGCAAAGCCCACCAGCAGCGACACGCGCAATCCATAAATGAGCAGCGAGATGATGTCGTAGCCGCCGTCGTCGAGACCAAGCAGATGGGCGCTGGAGGGCGGGGCGAGCCGTGCGCCGACCTGTTCGTTGACTCCGTAGGGAGCGATCTGTGGGGCAAGCAGCGCGACCGCTATCAGCACGACGAGGATGGCCAGGCCGACCATGCCCGACGGGCTCCGCCGGACCGCCCTGGACACAGTCGCCCACGACGATGTGGACGCCTGCCTGCCGGCTAGCTGGTCCTCGGGCTCCACCGGGGCGATGACGCCAGCCGGCTCGACGGCGGTCGGGTCTACCTCGGGCAGCATTAGCTGATCCTCGGGTCGAGCCGCAGGTACAGCAGGTCGGCGACCAGGTTGAAGAAAATTACCGACACGGTGAGGATCAGGAAAGCTCCCTGAAGCATCGGATAGTCGCGATAAAGCACCGCCTCGTAAACGGCCAGCCCGATCCCCGGCCAGTTGAAGACTGTCTCGACTAGGATTGCACCGCCGACGATGAAGCCGAGCGACAACGCGACCACGCTCACAACTGGGAGCATGGCATTGCGGAACGCATAGCGCGTGAGGATCCGCGGCTTGGAGAACCCAGCTGCCTTCGCGGTGAGAATATAGTCCTCGCTGAGCGTCTCGAGCATGGAGGAGCGCACGATGAGCGTGTACTGGCCATAGAGCACGAGCCCAAGGGTCAGCGAAGGCAGGATCATGTGCCGCAGCAGGTCTTCAATATGTTGCAGAGGCGTTGGGTTGATCAGGAAGTTGTCCTCCATGCCTCCGGTCGGCAGGTACGCGGAGAACAGCACGATGAACATCATGCCAAGCCACTGCGCCGGCATGGCATAAAAAGCCAGCGCCGGCGCAACCGACCAGTTCTCCAAATGCGTGCCACGCCGCCATGCGGCGATAGCACCCGTCAGGACACCGAGGACGATCGAGATCAGCGTGCCGAGTGTCACCATCGGGATGGTGTTGGCCAGGTCACTGATGAGATTGTCGGTGACCGGCCGGGAGTTCTGGTACGACACACCCAGGTTGAAGTGCGCGAGCTGCACCAGATAAGATCCGTACTGTGACCAGAGCGAATGGTTGAGGCCAAACTCCTTTGTCAGTGCCTCCTTAAGCGCCGGGGTCGCGTTCGGGACCCGGGAGAGGTTGCTCACGACCGATCCCGGCAGCGCGCGGAACAGGATGAAGTTGAAGGTGATGGCGATGAAGATAGTGATGATTGCCTGGAGGGTCCTCTTCAGCAAGTAGTCAGACTTGCGCACGCTGCTGCTTCCTCCGTCACCCGCGGATTACCCGGTGGTCACGACCTTGGTGCGGGCCGTGTCTGGGTTTAGTCTGCTCAGACATGGTGGGCCTGGGTGAAGGTCACCTTGCTCAGCGAGTTGAAGGCGCCGTACGGGTCGGACCCGAAGCCAGTCCACTGTTTGCTGTGGACGTCGATCGTCTCGGCATAGAAGAGGACGATCGCTGGGCGGGCATTGTAGGCCATCGCCTGCAGCTGGTTGACCAACTGGTGCCGCTTGGCGACGTTAATGGTCTGGTTCTGCTCGTCGAATACCGACTGGTAGCTCTTGCTGCACCAGCCGCTGAAATTCCAGCCACCGAGGTTCGCGCAATCGAAATAGCCAACCGCGAAGCCGGGGTCGAGGATCCCGCCGATGCCTTCCATCGCGAGGTCCCAGCCGTTGTAGGTGTTGTTGCTTCCGTAGATCGCCGGCCCGAACGCAGATGCGTCGAGCGTCTTCTGCGTTATCGAGATGCCGATCTGCTTGAAGTCCTGCTGGATGATCTGGAAGACGCGGTCACCCGGGCCGGTCAGGTCGCTAGCGAACAGCACCGTGTACGACATCGGGTGGCCGTTTGCGATCCGGATACCGTTCGGACCCTTCATGTAACCAGCCTTGTCGAGGAGCTGGTTGGCCAGCTTGAGGTCGAAGGTCTCCGGCTTGAGCGACGAGTTAACCCAATCGCCGTTAGCCGGCGGGACGATCGAGGCCCCCGGGACCGAACCGGGGTAGGCCGACTGGACCATGCGTTGGCGGTCCATGGCGTGCGCCATGGCTTCCTTCACCAGTGGGTTGTCGATCTCGGGGTGCGCCGGATGGCTGCCCGAGTTGATGTAGAAGAAGTACACGTTGAGCCCCGGGTAGGTGTTGACGTCGAGCCCGGCCGCCTTCACCGTGTTGGCATCCTCCTGCGGCAGGAACTGGGCATAATCCAGCTGGCCCGCCTTCAGCGCCTGGATCATGGAGTCCGCCGTCGCGTAGTATTGAAGACCGAACTCACTGAACTTCGGCTTCGGGCCATAGAAGTGGGGGTTCTCCTTGAACAAGGCGAAGTTGCTGCTGTTCAGCGATTCCAAGATAAATGGACCACCGGCCACAATGGGACCGCTGTTCGGGAACGACTTGATGCCGGACCCGTTGCCGCCCGCATACTTCTCCCAGACGTGTTTGGGGACGATCGGGACTTGGTCCAGGTAGGCGAGCACGGTGGCTACCGGCCCTTTGTAGTGCAGCACCACCGTGTTCGGGTCGGGTGCCGTGGCGTCCTGCATGCCGGAGACATACGCCTCATCGAGCGCCGTGGCGCCGGTCTGGTACTTGATGATTGTGTTGAGGGTGAACGCCACGTCTGCAGACGTGAGGGGCTGGCCGTCCGACCACTTCGCGTTCGGCACCAGGTGGAATGTCCATGTCTTGCCGTCAGGCGATGTGGTCCAGCTGGTGGCGAAATCCGGGACGATCTTGTTCTGCGAGTTGTACTGGATCAGGTACGGGTACTCCATCTGCTGCACGAAATAGTCGGTGAAGTTGAAGGCGTTGAAGGGATTCGTCTGCTCGAACTTGTTCAGCGTTCCCACGCGAAGCAGCGTGCTGCCGCCGCTGCCCCCGCTGCCGTTGGACGAAGCCGAACATGCTGACACACCGGCCAGGAGCAACAGAGCCGCCGCCACCACTCTCACGCGTCTGAACATGACCGTCCCCTCACTCAGACGAGGCAACGGCGAGCGGAAGCCCAGCCGCGGCCTGGTACACCGTTCGCGACACTGGCCTGACGGGCCGACGGTAAGACAGGACAAACGTCCACTTCTTACCCCGGACGACAGGATGATTACAAGGTAAGAGCTGGCCAGGATGCGTCTATGGCCGGTTTGACCATGATGCATCCCACCAGATGGGGCGTCAAGGAATGCGTCAACGCAGATATGACGAAACGGTAACGATCTGGCACGGACGGCCGGGTCTCCTCCGGAACTCGCCCGGCCGGTTACAGACCGTCGCCGTCGTTGCCCGCCAGGAAGGCCCCGGCGCTCTTGCGCCGGGCCTCCCAGCACACCATCGTCTCGCTGCGCACGAACCCGGGCGATGCGGGGAGGCTCCTCACCACAAAGTCCTGCAGCGCCTGCTGGCTCCGGGCCCGGACCGACAGCAGCACATCCCAGCGCCCGGTCACTATGTAGACCGTGATCACCTCGGGGAAGGTCATCAGATGATCGACCAGGGTCTGCAGGATCTCGCCCTGCTGGGTGGTTATCCCGATGATGGCTTCGACGTCCCATCCGAGGGCCGCCAGGCCGATGTCTGCGTGGTATCCGAGGATGATCCCGCGATTGTGCAGGCGCTCCAGGCGATCTGCGATGCCTGTCGGGGACATCCCGACGGCACGGGCCATGGCACGCGCCGACAGCCGGGCATCCTCGGCGAGCATGCCGACGATTTTCGCGTCGATAACATCCAATCCTAAAGTACCCACATCGCCTCCACGTGCGCGGTTTGGATAGTGCGCCGACAGGCCCGCCCGGCGGGACCGCTGGCTGGGACGCCGCCAGCCTGGAGGCGGACTGAGGGAGCATGCCGATGCAGCCGGCGAGCCCGGAAATGACCACAATAATCCGCAATCCGACCTGCAGGCTGCGCTGGATCGCACTGCGGCTTAACCATCAGCATTCATCGAAGAAACTCTGCAGGATCCGCACTCCCGCGGCGAGCGAGGATACCGGAACTCGTTCGTCCACGCCATGAAACATGGACGCGAAGTCATAGCCCGCGGGCAGCAGCAACGGGACGAAACCAAAGTTGCGAATGCCCAGCCGGTCGAAGTGTTTGCCGTCGGTGCCGATCGGCAGGCACGTCGGCACGACTGTGGCGCCAGGGTCCTCCTTCTCGATCGCAGCCCGGATCGCGTCCGGGGTGGCGCCGTCGAAGCTGGTCTGCACCGCGCGCCCGGCGTGAACGACCTCGACGTCGACCAGATCGCCAACGAGCTGGCGGATCTCGGCCAGCAGCTCGGTCTCGTAGCCAGGCACGAAACGACCGTCGATGCTCGCCTCGGCGCGGAAGGGGACGACATTATGCTGCACGCCTGCGGCGAGCCTGGTGATACTGAAGGTATTGCGCAACGTGGGCCGGAGCAGGCGGCCCACCGGACCGACCGCATCAAACGCGCTGTCCGGGTCCTGCTCACCTGTCCATCCCCGCGCGGCAGCGACGGCGGCCTGGGTGGATTCGCTCGCGCGATGTGGTGGAACGTAACGCTGCACGCGCAGCACCGCCTCGGCCAGCTTCGCGATGGGGTTGCCCGCGTGGATCAGCGACCCGTGACCGCCCTGCCCGTGGGCGGCCAGGCGTAGCCACGTAATCCCTTTCTCGGCGATCTGCACGAAGTACGCCCGGCGGCCATCGCCGAGCTCGTGGCTGAAGCCGCCTGCCTCACCGATCGCCTCGCGGCAGCCCTCGAAGAGATCGGGATGTGCCTCGACCAGCCATCCCGCACCCTCCCGTCCGCCCATCTCCTCATCGGCGAGCAGTGCGACCACAATGTCGCGCGTGGGCCGCCACCCGCTGGCCAGTTTGAGGCGGAGGGCGGTGATGACCATCGCGACCATGTCCTTCATGTCGACCGCGCCGCGGCCCCACACCTGCCCGTCGTCCACTTCCCCTGAGAAAGGAGGCACCGACCAGGCCGCAGCGTCAGCCGCCACCACGTCCAGGTGCATCTGCACAAGCAACGCGGGACGAGCCGGATCGGTGCCGCCGAGGCGCGCGACCACGCTGCTGCGTCGCGGCAGGTGCTCGAACAACTCCGGCTCGAGCCCCATACCGGAAAGCTCTGCGGCCACGAACTCGGCGGCAGCACGTTCCCCGTTGCCAGCGGGAGAAGTGTCGATCCGGATCAGGTCGGAGCAGAGCTGCACGACACCGTCGGGGTGTTCGGGACTGCCGTGGTCGGGTGTGCTCATTAGCGGCCTCGCAGGCTACAGATGGCGGCGGACAGCATTGGGAGTCTGGTCATCCGGCCCGTTCAGCTGTGCTGGCACACGGGCAGGGTCAGGTATGACGGGCGGTGCGCCTCGCTGTACACGGCTTGGTGGGCGGGTCTCAGCTCAGTGTCCGACCAGTAGTCCATCCCCGTGTTGTGGTTTCTGTCGAAGTTGGGGAAGTCCGAGCTGGATATGTCCAGCCGGATCCGTGAGCCAGATTCGAACCGCACACCGACCGGCCCCAGGTTGATCGTCAGCTCGTAGGGTGTCCCGGGCTCAAGCTGCACTGCCGATTCGTAGCCGTCGAGGAACCTGGTGCGAAGGATCCCGGCGGCGAGTTCGATGCTCCGGCCGCCAGGCCGGACCTCGACGAGCTTGGCGGTGAAGTCCGTCTCCTGCGCGTCGGACGACGCCCACAACGTGCATGACGCATCGCCTATCACGAGCAAGCTGCTTTCGAGGGGTTCGGTCACATAGACCAAGATGTCCTGGCGCCCGTCGTTCACCGACTGATCGATCGCCCGGGAGGACCAGGTACTCAGGCTCATCACCGGGTCGCCCGGGTCATAGATGTACCGGCTGGGTTTCGATGCAGCTGGTTCGGTCATCGACAGGTGCCCGTCGCCGTGTGGCGTGTTCGCCGCACCCCGGCTGTGCAGAAAGAATCGCGTGTCTTGCGTCCAGGGAACCGGCCACGAATCGTAGAAGTGCCATCGATTCTCGTTCAGCACGAACAGCTTCACTGCGCCGCTGCCATACGATCCTGGATCCTCGCCCTTGAAGGCGTAGTCGTACCAGTCAGCGATCTCGTCGTGGTAATACACGTGCTCGGCGGGACCATAGTCGACCGCGCCTACTCCGGCCGCACTCCGCCCGGTGCGATGGCTCCACGGGCCGATTACCAGGCGGTGCAGCTCGTGCAGGCCCGCGGCGCCGCGCTGGCGCAGCCCGGTGTAGTGCGCGGCGGTGCCACGACAGACGTAGTCCCACCAGCCGGTCAGATGGCAGACCGGGACGCGGATGTTCGGCTGGGTCTCGTGAAGGGCCCAGCGATCGATCTCCTGCTCCCGCAGAAACCTCTTGAACGGCGCGGTGAGATCTGCGAACGCGTCACCATCGATCGCATCGTAGGGAAGTGTCCAGACGTCCGGCGAGGACGCAGCAGCACTTCGCGCGGCGAGCTTGTCTGCGCGAGCACGCAGGTCCGCGGCCATCGCGTGCGTCCACTCGAGGTAGATCGGCTTGAAGATGCCGAAGGTCTCGTCGTGCAGCCGCTCGGCTACTCCGCTCGCAAAGACGGCCGAGAGGGACGGCGGTGCGGCGCCTGCAGCACGCAACGAGGTGTAGCCGTCGTATGAATTGCCCCAGGTGCCGACGATGCCGCTGGATCCCGGCAGGGTCGCTGCCCACTCGATCGTGTCGTACCCATCCTGGGCGTGAGTCGCCGCAGCCTCGGCCCCATAGAGCCACCGGTACACGCCGCTCGACGCGTAGCGGCCGCGCACGTCCTGCACGACAACGATGTAGCCTCGCCGCGCCAAGCCTCTGGCCGTCGGGGCATAGGCCGACCCGAAGGTTTCGCCACGCTTCCCGTACGGCGTCCGGCAGACCAGCACCGGCAATGGGCCTGCGTGGCGCGGCCGGTAGACATCGCTTCGCAGGGCGACGCCATCGCGCATCTGCGCGGCGGCGTTCTCGACGACCTCGACGACCTCGTCATCAACTTTCACGATCGTAGCCTTCCGGCCGGAGTTCCTGGCAAACGTTATACCTCTGATCTCGGCCGTGCCAGATACGGGGCGATAGCCGGAGGGACGCAACACCGCTGCCCGCCGGGATCGAGTTGGACGGTACTGCACAGCCGCTTCTCAACTGGCCGCAAGTGTGGGGTAGATTAGTGAACTGGCCCGCCGCGGCCGGGGTAGAACGTTCACTGGTGAGCGCCGTTATCCGCCAGACACCCTGCGCACAAGTGCCCGCGTTTGTCGTTCAGCCAGTCAGGCGGAGCCTGGATCGAGGAAGGGAAATGGCACGACTAGCGCACATCTCATGCAAACCCGCAGTCGGCCATCATCCTTCGGGGTTAGGGAGCAAAGCATGAAGCACGACCACTTCAGCCTCGATGCTGACGGCACCCCGACTGCACCGGGTGTCTTTGTCGACCTGCAATCGGTGCCCAGCATCGAGTTCGTCGAGGGAGTGAAGTTCCAGCCGACACTCGGACAGAACATGCTGGCGAATTATGTCAGCTACGAGCCTCACAGCGAGGCGCCGCTGCACGTCCATTCCGAAGAGCAGGTGGTCATCGTCGTCGGCGGAGAATTCGACTTCACCATCGACGGGGAAACGCGCCGTATGGGCATAGGCGACATCGCTGTGATCCCGCCATGGGTCCCACACGGTGCCAAAGCCGGAGAGAAGGGCTGTACCCAGATCGACGTGTTCAGCCCGCCGCGTGCAACCCTAGTCGAGCTTGCCCGCCGGGATGCGAGCGGTAACGCCTAATGAATCTGGGGCCGTCCGCCCCGGCGAGTTGTCATCACTTGCGGCCCGGAAGGCGCCGGGCCGATGCTAGTAAATGCGGTCGATGCACTTGTCGATGCACTTGAAGCGCGGCGGTCACATGACGTGCGGGATCGGCCGCCGGTCGGCACCAGCCCGCCTTCACCGCCTGCGGCCGTTAGCCCTTGGCTTCCGGGCTCGTACTCTGCGCGGACGGCGCGGCGTGCACGTGCAACTGCGCGATCAGGCTTGTGAGCATGTTCTCCGGGGGCATCTCGGCCATGCCGAGCATGGTCTCGGTCCCCTGCAAGCCTGATACCTGCCAGACCTGGTTCAGGAGCACGTTGCGGAGATGGGTGTCGTTGCGCACGCGCAGCCGGGCGAGCATGCCGAGGCTTCCGGTCACCAGGGTGATGTCTTCGACTTCGGTGATGGCCCAGAGGCTTCGCATGATCTCGGCTACGTCATAGCCGGCGGCGGCAGTGATCGACGGGTATACCGGCACCCCGAAGCCGAGCGCTTCCCAGTCGACCTGGATAGGACAGCCCCGGATGACGCCAGAGCGCTCCAGGCGGCTCATCCGCTCGCCGGCGGTTGGCGCAGAGATTCCCAGCTTGGCCGCCAGCTGGCGTCGGGACGTGCGCGCGTCGAGTGCCAACAGGCGAAGCAGGGCCAGGTCGGTGTCGTCCAGGGGAACGGCCTCTCGGGGCGCGGAGACGACCTTGGCCAACCCGGACAGTGCTGCATCACGTCGCGGCATCTCCAACTCCTCCGCGCTCTAGCGTTGGGGCGATCCGCAACGTCCATCGCTCCCAGTTATCGCGATCGTTAAGTGTATGAGGCCTTAGGCCACGCTTGTGTGCACTAATTCATGCCAAGTAGCCTAACAATCGATAACCAATTGCCGTCAGTGGCTTACAGTCGATCGGCGTAGGAATCCGGGACCGGGATCTCAGTACCGCACCTGCCCGCGCCGAGCACCTCCCAGCCCATCAAGCCGCGGATCTCACGAAGGAGACCACCATGATTGACCTCACCGGCCGGGTCGTCCTGATCACAGGCGCGGGCGGCGGCATCGGTCAGGCCACTGCCCGCACCCTCGCCCGCGCGGGCGCCACCGTCTTGCTGCACGACGTCACCCTGGAGGCCATCAAGGCCCTGCAGGAGGAGATATGTGACCAGGCGCACTCGCTCGCCGCCGATCTCCGCGACCCTGCCTCCGCGCAGCGATTGTGGGACGAGGCGTTGGGCGTCCACGGGCGCATCGACGTGCTGATCAACAACGCCGGCGTCTACCCGCCCGCCCCGCTGGAAGATCCGCTCAAGCAGTGGACCGGCGTGTGGGACTTCTCCCTCAAAGTCAACCTCCTCGCCCCAGCGGTGCTGTGCCGCGCCGCCGTACTCACCTTCTCAGCCCAGGACAGCGGCGGCGTCATAGTCAACCTCGCCAGCCGCGCAGCCTTCCGCGGCGAAGACCCCGAGTATTGGCACTACGCCGCCGCCAAGGCGGGCATCGTCGCCATGACACGCACCATTGCCCGTCAGTACGGCCGCGACGGCGTGACGGCGTTCGCTGTCGCCCCCGGCTATGTCGACACCCCACTGAACAAGGTCTTCGCCGAGACCGTCGGGGTGGAGGTCGCGGCCGCGCAGACCGGCCTCGGCGAGGTTGCCCAACCCGCGGATATCGCCAATGTCCTGGTGTTCCTCGCATCCGGGCTTGCCAGGCACGCCACCGGCACAACCATCGACGTGAACGGAGCCAGCTATGTCCGCTGAGCACACCGTCGACACCATCGGCATCAGCACGAGCCTGTTCATCAGCGGCGAGCACCGCCGCGGTGGCGCCGGGAAGCTGCCCATCGTCGACCCCGGCACCGGCAAGCAGATCGGAACCGTAGAGCTTGCCAGCGAGGCTGATGTGCAGGACGCGCTCGAGGCCGCATCGCAGGCGTTCCCGGCATGGAGCCAGACCCTGCCGTCACAGCGGGGAGCCATCCTCAAACGCGCCGCCCGGCTCCTTCTCGAGCGCGCCGACGACGCCGCCTCGGTCCTGACGACTGAAGCGGGTAAGACCCGCGTAGAGGCGCGCGGCGAGATCGGCCGGGCGATCGAGACACTGATGTGGAACGGTGAGCAAGCCGGGCGGATCGAGGGCCGCATCATCGCCGGTGCCGCCGACGGAAGCGTCCGCTACAGCATTCCGACCCCGCTCGGAGTGGTCGCGGCCTTCACGGCATGGAATTTCCCCGCCGTTCTCGGCTCACGCAAGCTTGGCAGCGCGCTGGCCGCTGGCTGCACTGTCGTTCTCAAGGCTGCCGAGAGCGCTCCCGCGACGGCGGCGATCATCGTGCAGGCACTGGCCGACTCGGGCCTGCCCAACGGCGTGGTCAACCTGATCTTCGGTGACCCGCCCGCCGTCGCGAAGCAGCTGCTAAGCTCCCCGGTCGTCAAGGCCGCGACATTCACCGGGTCGACCGCGGTTGGCCGCTCCCTGGCCGCGCTGGCCGCACCGCGCCTCATCCGGTGTGTGTTCGAGCTCGGTGGCCACGCGCCGGTCATCGTGTGCCAGGACGCCAACATTGATACCGTCATAGCGACGACAAGCCCCGCCAAGTTCGGCTCGGCCGGACAGTCCTGTGTGGCCCCGACTCGCTACATCGTGCATCGTAGCCTCTACGAGCAGTTCGCCGAAAAGCTCGCCGCCTACGCACAGTCCCTCACGCTCGGGCATGGCCATGACACCGACACCACACTCGGTGCCGTCGCCAATCAGGGCCGCGTTGACACCCTCAAGCGGCTCACCGACGACGCTGTAGCCCGCGGCGCGCGGCTGGTCACTGGCGGCGCCCAGGCCGAACTGGACGGCTTCTTCTTCGAGCCGACCGTGCTGGCCGACGTGCCAACCGATGCCGACATCATGACCGAGGAACCTTTCGGGCCGATCGCCGCACTTATTGCCTACGACGAGTTCGACGAGGCGATTGAGCTAGCCAACGCAACCGACTACGGATTCGCGGCCTACCTGTTCACCGACTCCCTACGCCGCCGGAACCAGGCTATTGATCAGCTCAAGGCCGGGAACATCGGCATCAACCAGATGGCCCCATCATTGCCGGACGCCCCGCTCGGCGGCATAGCCGCCAGCGGCCTGGGCTACGAGGGAGGCACCGAAGGCATCTTGTCTTTCATGCAGCTTCGCCTGGTGAGCCAGTCCGCCCCCCGGGACACCGGTTCGACCCGGGACTCCGCCTCGAGAAGGCAACATACATAGGCCCGTCTCCCGGAAGGCGTTGCGGATTCTCGCGACCGAACAATTCGGCGCAGGCCCTCCGGCTCGCTGCACCCCACCGACCTCGCGTTTGACCACCCGGACCGGCTGACAGGCTTGCTGATCCCGGCCGGGCAGGCCGCCCGAGCAGACGATCCGCCCGGTGCCTTATCGATCGGGACGCTGGCTGCCGACTCGGCCCAGGAAGATCGGCTGTGGGTGCCGGCAACCTGTGCCACCTGGGCAGGTGCGTCGGCGGACTGGGCCTGTTCCCGGCCCGCACTTGGCGGCTGGTGGGGCGGTTCGCGCTCGCGTGGTCGTGTGATGATCTTCGGCTTGTGGGC
>DPMS01000918.1 GCA_003541285.1 Actinomycetota bacterium | reverse complement strand
GGAGCCTCGCGCGGGATCGGCGCGGCCATCGCCCGCCGCCTGGCCGCTGACGGCTTCTCACTGACGATCAGCGCCCGGAGCGAGGCCACGCTGGGCGAGACCGCCGCAGAGCTCGGCGCGAACGGCGCCAGGATCCACAGCGTCATCGGTGACATGGCGGTCGAGGAGGACGTCCGGCGCATCGCCGGGCAGCACCTCCAACGCTTCCAGGCACTCGACGTGCTGGTGATCAACGCCGGGATGGCCTTCGCCGGCGAACTGGAACACTACCCGCTGCGGCGCCTGGACAAGCAGTTCGCCGTCAACCTCCGCGCACCGTTCGCGCTCGTGCAGGAGTGCCTGCCGGCGCTGCGGCGCGCGGCTGCGGCCAACCTCGCACGCGGCGCCCGGGTGGTCGCGATCGCCTCGATCTCCGGTATGGTCCCGGAGCCGCTGCTCGCGGCCTACGGGGCCACCAAGGCCGCGCTCATTTCGCTGTGCCAGTCGATCACGGTGGAGGAGTCCGGGCGGGGCGTAAGCGCCACCGCGATCTCGCCAGGCTACGTGAACACGGAGATGGCCGCCTGGGCCGCAGACCGGGCCGGCCCCGCGACCCGCGTTGACCCCGCGTCGATGATGGACCCCGACGACATCGCCGAGATGGTGGTGGCGGTCACCCGCCTGTCGGCAAGGGCGGTCGCGCCGCACATCGTCCTCACCCGCCCCGGCGCCAGCCTATGGCGCGCCTGAACCGGGCGGCCCGGGTGGTGCGCCCGTTCAGCGCATCTGCCAGAACGTGCAGAGGAACGGCCCGTGCCGGTGAGGTAGAGGCGACCAGCGCTCACGCTCCCGCCCTCACAGCATTGTCAGCCCACCGTCGACGCTGAGGGTCTGGCCGGTGATGTAGCAGGCCTCGGTGGACGCGAGGTAGAGGATCGCGCTCGCCACCTCCTCGGGGGCACCGACCCGGCCGAGCGGAATGGCTCGCGTGATCGAGTCGAACAATCGCTCATGGCCTTCACGCACCCCTGCGAGCATGGCGGTATCGGTGAGGCCTGGGGCGACGCAGTTGACCGTGACGCCGCGGCGCGCCACCTCGCGTGCCGCGGCCTTCATGAAGGCGATGGCAGCACCCTTGGCCCCCGAGTACACCGCCTCACCGCTCGACCCCACGCGGCCCGCGTCCGAGGCCACGATCACCACACGCCCCTCTCCCCGCTCCACCATCGACGGCAGCACCGCATGCAGACAGGCGAGGTGGCCCCAGTAGTTAACCGCGATCACTTTGTTCCATAGCTGCTCGTCGGTCTCGAGGAAGGGCACGATCCGGTCCCAGCCGGCATTCGACACGAGGACGTCCACTCGGCCGGACTCCTTGAGCACCGTCGCCACCATGGTCTTCACCGACGACGTCTGCGTCACGTCGACCTCGATGGGATGAGCGCGCCCTCCTGCCCGGCCGATCTCCGCGGCAACGGCGCGTGCCCGTGCCCCATCGAGGTCCGCGACGGCGACAGATCCTCCCTCCGCCGCTAGCGCCAGCGCGGTCGCGCGGCCAATTCCGCTGCCGGCGCCCGTCACGATCGCGACCTTCCCGTCGTAGCGCATCTCCGCTCCTCGTCTCGCAGCTTCTCCCCGCCGCCATCGGCAGGCCGGGGAGCCCGCCCATCGGCAGGCCGGGGAGCCNNGGTACACTCGGCCCTGCGCGGCTGCCCCAGCGCATCCTCTGAGCCGGTGCTCGGCCCACGCGCGAGCCGGCGATGACGGAGCAAGGGACATCGTCTCGGGCGTGTCATCTCCGGGCATGGCCGGAGGCGTGGGATCTGGCCAGGGCAGGGGCTGACATGACCCGCAACCGGCGGTCAAAGCGGGCGATCCGCTCGCGCATGGCGCAGACCGGCGAGAAGTACACCCAAGCCCGGCGGGCGCTACTGGCCCCGGGCGGTACGGGTGGCGGTACTGGGGACGATCCCGGCGTCACGATCACCTGGCCGCCCGACTCGCTGGGCTGGTTTACCGACCAGGCCTACAACGCGATCTTGCTGGCCGATGACGAGGCACGGATGCTGAGTCACCCCGGGGTCGAGCCCGAGCATCTGCTGCTCGCGGCCGCCCGCCGTGGGAACGTTGAGCGCATCCTCGCCGGCCAGGGCATAGATGCTCGCGCGATTCACGATGTGATCGCGGCGATCAAGGGTTTCGGCGGCAGGCTCGAGTTGCGGCCGCGGCGGNNGGTGCTGCGCCGGGCGGTGATCGCGGCCGCCGCCCGGGGCGTTCTGGGGCCGAGCACCCAGCATCTGCTGATCGCGCTCGGCGACCACGAGGTCCCAGCCCGGATCCTCGCCGAGCTCGGGGTCCAAAGCGCCCAGGCGCTCGTCGATGCCGACCGAGGGCTGCCGCCGATAGGGCCTCCGGTGGATCACGCCCTCCTCGGGCGGCGCGCCTCCCAGCTCGCCGCCCGCGGCATGGAACCACCGAGGCCAGGGCCGATCCCGCCCGTCTTCGAACGCTTCACCGCCCAAGCCCGCGCCGCCATCAACGCCGGAGTCGAGTACGCGCGCAGAGCCGACGATCGCTGGGTCGAGCCCGCTCACCTGCTGTTCGGAGTCCTGAACGCCAAGGCCGGCGTGGCCGCGGCCGTGCGCACCAGGTATGGCTGGCACCGCCCGCCCGCCCAGTCCGCCCAGCCACCGGCATATTCACCCCGGGCCACTGGCATATTCACCCCGGAGGCCAGGCGCATCGTGGCCGAGGACGTGCTCATCATCGCCGAACGCCTCAGCCACCCAGCGCTCACCACCGGCCACGTCCTGCTCGCCATCCTCGAACGCTACGCCTACCTCACCGTCGAGTACATCAACGCGCTGCCCCCCATCTGCGACATCACCGCGGCGGTCACCGACGCACTGCCCGGCCAGGAGGACACCTGACATAGCCCCGAGCGTGCGCCGATTGCCTCAGACCAAGTGGCAGACCAGACTGCCCGGCCTGACCGGGAAATCCGGTTCCGCGCGAGCAGGTGCTCATCCCCGCTACCGTGCCCTGGTGCGCTCCCAGCCCGGACTCTGGATCAAATCCGCGCTTTCGTCGGCTCTACGCTGGGCGGACCGGGCGGTACCGCCTGGCTGACGGCTGAGACGGAATGGCTGGCGGCAGCCGGGCCAACAGGGAGGAACTCGATGCTGGACGGCCGGATGCTGATCGACGCGCACCTCCACCCGGCCCGGCTGCCCACGCTCAAGCCCGCCTGGCGGGATTGGGCCGAGCGGTTCGGGCAGCCCGGCTGGCAGACGGTGTTCGACAATGAAGGGGCGGTTATCCCGCAGGCGTTCGACGATCTGATGGAGGCCGAGGGCGTCGACCAGGCGATCCTGCTGTGCGAGTACGACCCCAAGACCACCGGCATCCAGCCTGCTGAGGACCTGCTGCCGATCATCAAGCACAACCCGGCCAGGTTCGCGTTCCTTGCGGCCGTCAACCCGCACCTGCACTATCCGCTGGCGGCGGAATTGCGCCGCCAGCTTGGGCTGGGCGCGATCGGGCTGAAGCTCCACCCGGTGCACGGCGGGTTCAGCGCGGCCGACCCGATGCTCTACCCCGCCTACCAGGTCTGCGCAGACGAGGGCCTGCCGGTCGTGTTGCACTGCGGCACCAGTTCGCTCCCCGGCTCGGCCAACGCCCTGGCCGATCCGGCCCTGCTCGGCCCGGTGCTGCGGGACTTCCCGGGGCTGACCATCGTGCTCGCGCACGGTGGCCGGGGCTGGTGGTACGAGGCGGCGGCGGCGCTGGCCCTGCTGTACGAGAACGTCTGGATCGAGTTGTCCGGCCTGCCGCCGCACCGGCTGCCCAGCTACTACGCGCGCTTCGACCTGCGCCGGCTCGCCCGCAAGTTCATCTTCGCGACGGACTGGCCCGGCGTGCCGGGCATCGCCCGCAACGCCCGCGCGATCGCGGCGCTGGATCTGGGCGACGACGTGCTGGCCGGGGTGCTGGCCGGCAACGCACTCCAGGTGTACTCACGGCTGGGCCCGCCGGGCCAACATGCTACAAATGCTTGACGTCACGCGATACAAATGTTGAGAATGGAGGAACAGCCCCTTTCCCATCCGTGAAGGCGCGTGCCATGCCCGGCATACCCGTCGTGTCGTTCGACACCGGCCCTGACCGCTACCGGCACCTGCGGCTGGAGATCGACGGGGAGATCGCCTGGATCAGGCTGAAGGTGGACGAGGCGGGCGGCCTGCTCCCCGGCTACGAGCTCAAGCTCAACTCCTACGACCTCGGCGTCGACATCGAGCTGGCGGACGCCGTGCAGCGGCTGCGCTTCGAGCACCCGCAGGTGCGCGCCGTCGTCCTCACCGGCGGGCTGGACAAGGTGTTCTGCGCGGGCGCGAACATCCGGATGCTGGCCCAGTCCGAGCACTGGTGGAAGGTCAACTTCTGCAAATTCACCAACGAGACGCGGAACGCTATCGAGGACGCGAGCGAGTTCTCCGGCCAGATCTACCTCGGGGCGGTCAACGGCACCGCCGCCGGCGGCGGGTACGAACTCGCCCTGGCCTGCGAGGAGATCATCCTGGTCGACGACGGCTCGACCGCGGTCTCCCTGCCCGAGGTGCCGCTGCTGGCGGTCCTGCCGGGCACCGGCGGGCTGACCCGCGTGGTGGACAAGCGGGGCGTCCGCAGGGACCTCGCCGACGTGTTCGCCACCCGCGCCGAGGGAGTACGCGGCCAGACCGCACGCGCCTGGCACCTCGTGGACGAGGTCGCGCCGCCCAGCCGGTTCGCCGACACGGTGCGCGAGCGGGCCCGCGCGGCCGCCGCCCGCTCCCGCCGCCTGCCCGGCGGGCCGCCGGTGACTCTGACTCCGCTCGACCGGCAGGTCAGCGACACCGCGATCAGCTACCAGCACGTGACCGCCCGGCTCGACCGGCCGGCGGGCCGGGTCGGCATCACCGTCCGCGGCCCGCTGCAGGAAGCGCCGCCGGACGCTGACGGCATGCATGCACTGGGCGCGGCGTTCTGGCTGCTGGCGATGTGCCGGGAACTCGACGACCTCATCCTGTGGCTGCGCACCAACGAGGTGGAGCTCGGCACCTGGGTGTTCACCACCCGCGGTGACATCGGCACCCTGCTCACCTACGAGCGCCTGATCGACGAGACCCTCGGTGCGGACTGGCTGGCCGGTGAGATCAGGCACTTCCTCAAGCGGACCCTCAACCGGCTCGACGTGACCAGCCGCAGCCTGATCGCGCTGATCGAGCCGGGCAGCTGTTTCGCCGGCCCGCTGCTGGAACTAGCGCTGGCCTGTGACCGCCAGTACATGCTCGACGGGCTGCCGGAGGACAGCGCGGCCGCCCAGGCCGGCGAGCCGGCGCAGATCGTGCTCACCCCGGGAAACTTCGGGGCTTATCCCACCGCGAGCGGGCTTTCCCGGCTGGCTTCGCGGTTCTACGGTGATCCCGCTCACCTGGCCAAGCTGGAGCAGGAGGCGGGCCGGGCGATCGGGGCCGCCGAAGCGCTGGAGCTTGGCCTGGTCACCTTCGCACCCGACGACCTCGACTGGGACGACGAGGTCCGCATCGCCCTGGAGGAACGCGCCTCGCTCAGCCCGGACGCCCTGACCGGGATGGAGGCCAACCTGCGTTTCCCCGGCCCGGAGACGATGGAGACGAAGATCTTCGCCCGTCTCACCGCCTGGCAGAACTGGATCTTCACCAGGCCGAACGCGGCCGGCCCGGAGGGCGCGCTGCGCCGCTACGGCACCGGCCAGCCGGCCGTGTTTGACAAGAAGCGAGCCTGACCCATGTCGATCGACTACACCGAGCGCATCCCCAACAACGTTGACCTGGCCGACGACCGGCGGCTGCAGCGGGCGCTGGAGTCCTGGCAGCCCGCCTTCCTGCAATGGTGGGGCGAGACGGGCCCGGCCCTGCCGACGCAGGATGTCTACCTGCGTACCGCGGTGGCAGTGGGCAGGCAGGGCTGGGCCAGCTTCGCCCGGGTGAAGCTGCCCGAGTACCGGTGGGGCATCTTCCTGGCCGAACGTGATCCCGGCCGGCGGATCGCGTTCGGGCAGCACAAGGGCGAGCCGGTGTGGCAGCAGGTGCCCGGTGAGCACCGGGCCAGCCTGCAGCGGCTGATCGTCGTCCAGGGTGACACCGAGCCGGCGTCCGTCGAGCAGCAGCGCCGGCTGGGCCTGACCGCCCCCAGCCTGTATGACCTGCGGAACCTGTTCCAGGTGAACGTCGAGGAAGGCCGCCACCTGTGGGCGATGGTCTACCTGCTGCACGCCCACTTCGGCCGGGCCGGGCGGGACGAGGCGGAGGCACTGCTGCTGCGCAACTCCGGCAGCGAGGACTCGCCGCGGATCCTCGGGGCGTTCAACGAGGAGACCCCGGACTGGCTGTCGTTCTTCATGTTCACCTACTTCACCGACCGGGACGGGAAGTACCAGCTCGGGACCCTGAAGGAAAGCGCCTTCGACCCACTGTCGCGGACCTGCGAATTCATGCTCAAGGAAGAGGCGCATCACATGTTCGTCGGCACCACCGGTGTCGACAGGGTTGCCGAGCGCACAGCGGAGCTGATGCGAATCCACGACACCGGCGACATCGCTCCGTTCGGCGGCATCCCGCTCGCGGTCATCCAGAAGTACCTGAATTTCCACTACAGCGTCAGCCTGGACCTGTTCGGCGGGGAGACATCGACCAACGTGGCGAACTACTTCACCAGCGGGCTGAAGGGACGCTGGCAGGAGGAGCGCCGCGACGATGACCACGTGCTCACCGAGGCGGTCACCCCCGTGCAGCAACTCGACGGCGGCGCGATCGTGGAGGTGGACCTGCCCGCGCTCACCGCGCTCAACCACGACCTGCGCACGCAGTACATCGCCGACTGCCAGACCGGGATCACCCGCTGGAACCGGATCCTGGCCAGCAACGGGATCTCCGGGCCGGGGCTGTACCTGCCGCACGTGGGGTTCAACCGCAGGGTCGGCCTGTTCGCCGGCTGCCACATCACCCCCGATGGCCGGGTGGTGGACGAGGCCAGCTGGGCAGCGGGCCGGGCGTCGTGGCTGCCCACGGCTGCCGACAAGGCTCACGTGGAGTCGCTGATGCGGCCGGTCTACGAGCCGGGGAAGATCGCCGCGTGGCTGGCCCCGCCGCGCAACGGCATCAACGGCCAGCCCCTCGACTACGAGTACGTCCGCTTCTAGCCGCGGGGGCCCGCTCGCTCCCGCCGCCGCGGGCTCAGGGTGCCCCGGCGGACAGTTCCGCCCAGCGGGACCGGGCAGGGGCCTGCCAGGCGCGGTGCAGGCGGGTGAAGACATCCGCGGCGCGGGTGCCGATCCAGTCGGGGGGCAGCAGTTCCCTGGGCAGCCCGGGGTCGGCCAGCGGGAAGCGCCGCCATTCGTGGACCAGCCGGATCTGGGCGAGCATGGTCTCGTCGCCCGGCTGCGGTGACACGTTCTCGAAGGTGGCCAGGAACGCCTGGTATCTGGCAGCCAGTTCATCCAGGTGCCAGGCCTGCTCGACCAGGGAACGCTGCGTGCCGACGCCGGCGAACGGGCCGGTGAAGGAGAAGGTGTCCGCGGTCAGGCCGAGCTGCTCGGTGACCTGCTTGGCCTCGGCTTCGCGGGCCGGATGCGGGCTGACCCACACTCCCGGCGCCGGGCTGCCGAAGCCGGCCCAGGTGAGCCGGGTCCGCAGCTTGTGGCGCAACTGGCGGCGGCTTTCCGGGACGGTCACCATCAGCACCAGCCACCGGCCATCCCAGGGCTGTGAGTCGCGGCCGAAAGCGTAGATGCGCTCCGCGCCTTCGGCCAGGAGCTCGTGCCCTGGCTGGGTCAGCGCCCAGCGCACCCGGCGGCCGGTCCGCCGGGGCACGATCCAGCCGTCCGCGGCCAGCCTGGCCAGGGCCTGGCGCGCCGACTTCTCTTCCAGCCCCAGCCCCCCAGCCACGTGCAGGAGGGTCGAGGTCCAGGGAGAACTTCCCGGGGGCAGCACGAACTCGCCCAGGACTGTCACCATCATCGAGCGCGCGCTGCCCGGGCCGCCCTGATGCCGCCGCGGCAGGGGGGCAGGAGCAGCTGCAGCCGCCGGGTCACTCGATGCGCGGGGCAAGACCGGCTGCTTCCTCTCGGCGCGGCACGCGCGGCACGTACCGTCGTTCAATTCTACAAGTAATTGACGGCACGCCATAAGTATGTAGAGGATATGTCCAACCTATTCTGCGGGCAGATGGGATCAGCCATGCCTGTCGAGTCATTCAACGCCAGCGTGTACCTCGTCGACCGCCAGGTCGAGGCGGGCAGGGGCGATCACCTCGCGGTGACCGGGCCGGCCGGCTCCCTCACCTACTCCGAGCTCGCCGAGCAGGTAGCTCACGTCGCGGCCGGCTTCCAGGCCATAGGCGTGCGCCCCGAGGAACGGGTCATGGTCGTCGGCTCGGACCGGCCGGAGACCCTGGTCACGATTCTCGCGCTGCTGCGGATGGGTGCGATCGCCGTGCCGGTCTCCACCATGTGCAACGGGGTCGAACTCGGCGAACTGCTGCGGGACACCCGGGCCCGGGTGGTGGTGGCCACACCGGAATTCACCGGCACCGCGCGCGAGGCCGTCAGCGCCGCTCCCGAGGCGAGGGCGCTCATCGTCGCTGGTGACGCCGGACCTGGCGGGGCGGGCCCGGCAGCCGGCCCGGATCCGGGGGTTGCTGACGGTTTCGGCGCCGCGACCGAGGTCGGGTCCCTGGCCGGCATCGAGGCTGCGGGCCGGGAATCCGGCCCCGCCCAGCCGTATGACACCTGGTTCGACTCGCCCGGGTTCTGGCTCTACACCTCCGGCACGACCGGTACACCCAAGGGGGCGATGCACCGGCATGGCAGCATCGCCCGGGTCTGCGAGACCTACGCCCATCAGGTGCTCGGGATCACCCCCGAAGACAGGTGCTATTCGGCGGCCAAGCTGTTCTTCGCCTACGGCCTGGGGAACTCGCTGTTCTTCCCGCTGTCGGTGGGCGCCACCACGATCCTCGACCCGGCCCGGGCCACACCGGCGGGCGCGGTCGCCCGGCTGGAGGAGGACCGTCCCACGTTGTTGTTCGCCGGCCCGGCGTTCTTCGCCGCACTGCTGAACGCCGATGCCCCGGAAGCGGCGTTCGCCTCGGTCCGGCTCGCCACCTCAGCCGGCGAGGCGCTGCCCGCCGAGATCTACCGCTGGTTCACCACCCGGTACGGCGTGGACATCATCGACGGGCTGGGCACCACTGAGGCGCTGCACATCTTCGTCTCCAACCGGCCCGGCCAGGCCAGGCCGGGAACGTCGGGCACGGTGGTGCCCGGGTACCAGGTGAAGCTGGTGAACGATAAAGGCGTGCCGGCAGCTGCTGGGCAGCCAGGCCAGATGATGGTCTGCGGCGACTCGATCGCCACCGGCTACTGGTGCCGCACCGCCACCACCAGGCAGGTGTTCGAGGGCGAGTGGCTGCGCACCGGCGACACCTACACGTGTTCCGAGGACGGTTTCTACACCTGCCTGGGCCGCACCAACGACATGATCAAGGCCGGTGGCATCTGGGTGTCGCCGACCGAGGTGGAAGCGCGCCTGATCCAGCACTCGTCGGTAGCCGAGTGCGCCGTCGTCGGTTACCGGGGCGCGGACGGCCTGGAGCAGGTCGTCGCCTGCGTGGTGCCAGCCGCCGGGGGGGCGGCCGGCGCCGGTGAACTGATCGAGTTCTGCCGCGAGGGTCTTGCGCATTTCAAGCAGCCCCGCGAAGTGCTCACGCTGGAGGGACTGCCGAAGACCGCCACGGGGAAGATCCAGCGTGTCGTGGTCCGCGAGATCGTCGCCGACCGGCTCAGGAAGCGATGACATGCCCATCTACGCCCTGGATGACCTCGTCCCCGCCATCGACCCCACCGCCTATGTCCACCCGGACGCGGTGGTCATTGGCGCGGTGGAACTCGCGGCGGGCGCCTCCGTGTGGCCTGGCGCTGTGCTGCGCGGCGACCAAGGGCCGATCCAGGTCGGGGAACGGACCTCGGTGCAGGACGGCACCATCGTCCACACCACGCAGGAGTGGCCGACCGTGATCGGTGCCGACTGCGTCGTAGGGCACCGCGTGCACCTGGAAGGTTGCGTGATCGAGGACCGCTGCCTGATCGGCTCCGGGTCCCTGGTGCTCAACCGGGCGTATGTCGGCGCAGGCGCGGTGGTTGCCGCAGCGGCACTGGTCCGCGAGGACATGACCGTCCCGGCGGGAGCCCTCGCCCTCGGGGTGCCCGCCACCATCCGTGACGGCGCAGGCCTGCGGCAGCGGGACTGGATCGCCGGTGCCGTCAAGACCTACGTGGACCTCGCCGGGCAGCACCGGGCCGGGCTGCGCCGCCTGGACGTCACTGGGCTGGCCTGACCTGCGTATGCGCTGGCCGGCCGGAGGGCTGCTGACTTGGGCAGACACCGGGCGTGATCAGGCTGATGGCCCAGATTGGACTGTGACTACATGTGCAGTTGCGGTTATGACCTGGAATGATCGCTCGCAGTGAGCGATTTTGAGTGCGGGCTGCTGAGGCTATGACCGCGCGAGCCGATAACGCCTGTTAGGGCTGCGGGACGGGGCGGTGGCTTCCACTGTCCCGCTGGTGATGAGATCGTCCAGCGCGTTGATGACGCTACTCCTGCTGGCTCCCGTTGCCCCCTGCAAGTCTTCACGGCTAGCGGAGTCAGTCTCGCCAAGCGCTTCGAGGATGCGTTCCGGCAGGCCACTCCCAGGCGATGATCGGGCTTCATTCTTGGCCGCGATCTCGGACAGTCCAGGGGCTAGCCGGTAAGAACCATCGTCACGGGCCCTGCGCGGCTGGAGCAGGCCGAGGTCGCGCAACTGGCTGAGTTGGCGGCGCGCGCCTGATGGGCCCGGGCCCAATCTGCGTAGCAACGCGATGTCGACACTGTAGCCAGCGCTGGCTAGCGCAAGCACAGAGATCTGTGCCTCCGAAAACTCTTGGCCGCGGCTGAGCCGTCTCGCCCAGGCGCGTAGTTCTGGGGTGACAAGAGACGTCCGCGGGATTGTCACGCAAAAGTCGTCAAGGCTGGCGGTGAACAACGGAACCAGCCCGGTATCACGCCGGACCTGGCTGATCATCATGCTGATGCCGGAACCGCGGTTCTCAGCCACCGGCCGTCCGGTGAACGGATCACCTGCCTCCTGAAGCAGGGCGGATAGCCGGGCATTTCTGGATGATGAGGTTCCGCTTTCGCCGAGCGTCTCAAGCCGGACGTTGCCGAATAGCCCGCCAGGGCTGGTGACCGTGAGCCGGTCCGGGAAAAGCTCGACCCGGATCTGGGTGCCGCGCGCTTGCGGGCTGTAATCACGGTGCATGAGTGCGTTGACGACGGCCTCGCGGATCACCTCTGGCTCGATCTCCCAGTAGTCATCGCGGCCTGCACCGACGACCCGGCTGCTCCTGCGGAGACTGCGCTGCGCGGCCTGGATCGTGTCGGTCACCATGGTGGGGACCGTGCCGCCGACTGCGGCGCTGTCCAGGAAACGAATGCCGCCAGGCCCTGGCTCCCCCGCGTCCTCATGCGGGTACACGGCCAGTGAGACCATCAGCTGCGGGAAGAACTGCTGAGGGTATGCGCCGACGCTGAGCAGTCCTGCCAGGGACGGGACCAGAGATCCATCGTGCGGTACGAGAATGCCGAGGCGAGCAAGCGCGTCAGGCTCACTGAGCCCGGAAAACGATCTCGGCGAATTCCGGCTCGCCGTCTCAATGAGACGGGTCACAGCCCTCCGGTCGAGATCCTTCTCCGCCGTCGCCTGGGAGACCGGCTCTTCATCCCATCGCGGCTGACCGGGGTTTTCCCGCAGCCGGTCGATCTCATATGGCGTCAAGCGCTGATCCCCGTCGCCCACCCGCACAAACGCGCCGTTGTACAGGCCCCTGGTGGTGACGTAGCACGGGCGCTGCAGTGGCGGCAGCGGCTCGATCTCCGCTAGCACGAGGATGACGCCCTCGAATGGCACGGCGTCAATGACCGGTGCAAGCGCGGGGGTGAGCTTGGCACGGGCGACCCCAGCCAGCTCGTCCCGCAGGGCTACAGGGTCACTTACCCCCACTGGGGCGAACCCGGCTCTTTCATCTAGCCCGAGGATGATGAGGCCGCCCCTGGAGTTCGCGAACGCTGACATGGTCTCGGCAACGTTCTGCGGCAAGCCGCCAGCCGCCCTTTTGACCTCGACGTCCTCGAACTCGACGCCGGTCTGTCGTAGCCTCGCCACGATATCCGCCAGCTCCACGTGGGCCTCCGCCACTTCAGCATTCCTAACTTACCAAGTTATCTTACCATCGTTTGGTAAGACTTGGTAAGCTGGAACTCGGTACGCCGGCGACGCCTGTCAGAGACTCTTCGGACCCGGGGAAGCCGAGGCAACCTGTGTAGTTATCGGTTGCACGATAGGGCGAGGTTGCATTCGCAGGTCCTGCCGCCTTGGTCGTGGGGGATGGTGTGTTCCTGGTCGCAGTGGATGGCGGGGCGGCGGCAGCCGGGGTAGGAGCAGGTTGCCTGCCGGATGGTGATGAGGTGCTGGAGGGAGGGGGGCGGCCGGTAGGCCGCTGACTGGCGCTGGTGGGTGCACTGGCCCGTTTCGAGTGCGCTGATGGTGATGCCGGCCAGCCAGGTCAGCGCAGTCGCGGGAGTCGTCAGCGTCCAGGGGGCCGAACCCGGCGGCGTCGCCGGGCGCATCCGACAGGCCCAGCCAGGTGGCCAGCGGCATGGTCAAATTGACCGACCCGGCCAGTCCCTGCCCTGCAAGCCCAAGCTTCTGCGCCACCAGCCCTTGGCCCAGCCCAGGCTTCTCCCCCGCCAGTCCCTGCCCGGCCCCCAGTCCGGCAGGCCCGCCAGTCAGCCCGGTCATGTCACCGGCCGGCCCAGCGGGTGCAGGGCCGGCTGTGCCTTGCGGCGCGGGAACAACCGGCGGGAGCATGCTGCTGACTGACTGGCCGGTGAGCAGGGCGAGGTAGACCTGGGCACGGAGCTGATCCATCGTGCCGGGCACACCGGCGTGCTTGAGCGAGCGGGCCAACGCGGTCAGGTTCTGGTCGGCGGCCAGCACAGTGGCGGGCAGCAGGTCGCGCCCGGCGAGGGCGGCGGTGCCGGTTTGCTCGTCCCATCGTTCGACCCGGGCCTCCCGCAGGGCACGTTCCTTACGCCTACGCGCGGCCGCCGGGTCAGCGGCCAGCACCGCGCGGCGGGTCGCAGCGCGCAACTGCCCGCTGGTCAGGCTGGGCGCTGTAGCGAGGACCTGCTCTTCGACGGCGCTGGCGTGCCCGTCGGTCAGGCCGCTGGTTTCTTCGGCAATGACGACGGCCTTGCAGCGGTCGATCCGCCCGGCGGCGAGCGCCGCCGCCGTGGCCGGCAGCCGCCGCAGCGCCCCGGCCAGATCCAGCAGCGCATCAGCTGCCCGCGCGGTCAGCGTCAGTGCGGCTGCGACCTCATCACCGGTATGGCCGGCGGCCCTGGGATCTGCGGCCGCCGCCGCGGCAGCTTCCCGGCGGGCGGCCAGGTCCGCCACTGCGGCCAGTTCCAGCGCCGCCGACCATGACGCCAGCCGCCGCGCCGCGCGCAGCACCCCGATCAGCTCGTCGTCGGTGAGCTGACCGAGCCCAGCGGCCCAGGCATCGCCGGCCAGCCCCGCCAGAACCTGTCCCGGTGGCAGGTCATCTGCAACCCCGCCAGCCGCGAAACCGCACCCTTGGCCCAGTTCGCGAGGCAGCCGCCCCGCCACGATCGGCTCCGGGCCCGCCGGGCCGGTGGCGGCGGCAAAGTACTCGGCGAGCAGCGGCCAGGGCAAGTCAGCCAGCCAGGCCTCCGCCCCGTCCGGCGGGTCACAATCCGGATCAGGGGCTAGCCCATGCAACTCTTCGACGGAAGGAGCCACCAGCCCGCCCGCCGCTTCCCAAGATGCCAGCTCCGCCGCCAGATCGGCGTCCTGAGAGCGCGCTGCCCTGGCCCTGGCCACCTGAACCCGTTCCTGCAACTCGGTCCGAAGATCCGCTAAGTCAGCAGGTGAACCCAGGCGACTCAGATCACCATCGGCAGGTGCCGCGCCTGGAACCTCCGGCTCCAGTGCGGGATCACCGCTGGTCACTGGCGGCATCAGGTTTCACCTTCCGGGTTCGCAGCCATCCATGACGTCAGCTTCGATATTAGTAACGACCACTGACAAAACGATCCTCGCGGTTTCGAACGTAGATATGAAAGTGTCAGGTTCGGCGTGGGACTGCCGTCGCAGGTCCGCAGGTGTGCGCGGGCGGGTCTGTGGCTGGGAGGTCTG
>DPMS01000546.1 GCA_003541285.1 Actinomycetota bacterium | reverse complement strand
TGGATCTCGCGCGTGCGGTTCGAGGTGATGATCACGATCGGCGGCTTTTCCGCCTTGATGGTGCCGATCTCGGGGATGCTGATCTGGAAGTCGGAGAGCACTTCGAGCAGGAAGGCCTCGAACTCGTCGTCGGCGCGGTCCACCTCGTCGATCAGCAGCACCGCCTGATCACCGGCGCGGACCGCCGCCAGCAGTGGCCGCTCCAGCAGGAACTTCGGGCCGAACAGCTTGTCGACCGCTTCCTCTGCGACGACCTGGTGCTCCGACAGTGCCCTGATCTGGAGCATCTGGCGGGTATAGTCCCACTCGTACAGCGCCTGGTTGGTGTCAATGCCCTCGTAGCACTGGAGCCGGATGAGCCGGGCACCGGTGGCCCGGGCCACGCTCTTGGCCAGTTCCGTCTTGCCGGTTCCGGCCGGCCCTTCGACCAGTACCGGCTTGCTGAGCCGTTCAGCGAGGAACACCGTGCTGGCGATCGCGGTATCGGGCAGGTAGTCCACGCCCCGCAGGGCCAGTGTCACCGCGGCCGCGGACGAGAAGGTCCCGCCCGCCGGTGCCGCGGCGGCTGGCCTGCCGTCGGCTCCGCCTGCGGTACCGGGCTCCACCTTCAGCCTCCCAGGAAATGCTTAGGCAACCGTCAAGCTAACTGCTGGCGTGCGGCACGGTCAACGCCAGGCTCCGCACCCGTCGGGCAGTTGGGCAGCCACCCCGCCCACTGTTCCGGCGGGGCGCCTGACCCCGCCCGGCCCCGTTTACACCGCATCGAAAAATACATAACTATCGAAGTAGGCAGCCCTGACGGTCGAGCCGTCCCTGGCGGTTGGCGGGCTATCTGCAGCCTTACCGTGGGGCATACCATTTGGCCGTCCATGACCCCTGCCGCTGGGAGGACGCACGATGGCGCTGGCAATCAGCGACGATCACAAGGCCCTGGCGGACGTGGTCCGCGGCTTCGCCGCCGCGAACGACCTGCGGGCGCTGGCCCGCAAGGCGGTGGACGGGGCCGGCAGCGGGCCGGACCCGGTGTACAAGCAGATGGCCGAGCTTGGCTGGCATGGCCTGCATGTGCCGGAGGAGCACGGCGGTTCCGGGTTCGGGCTGGCCGAAGTCGCCATCGTGGCCGAGGGCCTGGGCGCGGTGGTGGCGCCCGGGCCGTTCCTGCCGACTGTCGTCGCCGCCGCTGTGATCGAGTCGACCGGCTCCCCGGAGCAGCGGGCACGGCTGCTGCCCGGCCTGGCGGACGGATCGGCCTGGGCGTCGGTGTCGGCGAGCGGATCAGTCAGCCGGCCGGGCGGGGACCGGCTGCACGGCAGCTGCCCGGTGGCGCTGGGCGGGGCCTGGGCGCACCTGCACCTGGTGCCCGTGGGCGGCGACCTGGCCATCGTGACCAGCGATGCCGCGGGTGTGCGGGCGGAGCAGGGGCAGGCGCTGGATCCCTCGCTCGGGCTGGTCAGGCTGGAACTGGACGGCGCCGAGGCTGACCCGGGCGGGCTGCTGCCGGGCGGCCTGGCCGTGGCCGTGCGGCTGCTGCGGGTGGTGGCGGCCGCGGAGGCGGCGGGAGGCTCCCGGGCATGCCTGGAGATGGCGCTGGCGTACGCGAAGGTCCGCGAGCAGTTCGGCCGCACCATCGGCAGCTTCCAGGCCGTGAAGCATCACCTGGCCAACATGCTGGTGCACACGGAAATGGCCACCGCCGCCGCGTGGGACGCCGCGCGGGTGGACTCCGTGAGCCCGGAGGCCGGGCTGGCGGCGGCCGTGGCGGCGGCCGTGGCACTGGATGCCTACCAGTGGTCGGCCCGGATGAACATCCAGCTGCTCGGCGGGATCGGATTCACCTGGGAGCACGACGCCCATCTGTACCTGCGCCGGGCGGCCGCGCTTGCCGCGCTGGCCGGGCCGGTGGAGCGTGCCGAGGACGAGGTGCACGCGCTGACCAGCAGCGGGCTGCGGCGCACCTTCGCGGTGCAGCTTCCGCCCGAGGCGGAGCGGTACCGCGCGGACGCGGTGGCGTTCCGCGAGCAGTACGCCGCGACCGATCCGGCTGAGCGCCGCGACCTGCTGGTGGACAGCGGGTATCTGGTCCCGCACTGGAAGCGGCCCTGGGGCCGGGAAGCGGGAGCCGTCGAGCAGCTCGTGATCGAGGAGGAACTCGCCGGGACCGGGATTCCCAGCCTGGGGATCGGCGGCTGGGTCCTGCTCACCCTCACCCAGCAGGCGTCAGCGGAGCAGGTCGAACGCTGGGCCTTCCCCAGCCTGCGTGGCGAGCTCACCTGGTGCCAGCTGTTCAGCGAGCCGAACGCCGGCTCGGATGCCGCCGCGGTTCAGGCACGCGGGGAGCGGGCCGGGGGAGGCTGGCGGGTGACCGGCCAGAAGGTGTGGACCAGCGGCGCGCAGTACTGCAACCGCGGCCTGGCGACCATCCGCACCGATCCATCCGCCCCCAAGCATAAGGGCATCACCACCATGGTCATCGACCTGACGGCACCGGGTGTGCGGGTGCTGCCGTTGCGGGAGATCACCGGCGACGCCATGTTCAATGAGGTGTTCTTCGACGACGTCTTCGTCCCGGACGAGGACGTGGTGGGTGAGGTCAACAACGGCTGGGCGGTCGCGCGGGCCACGCTCGGCAACGAGCGGGTGAGCCTCGGCGGCGGCAGCCGCCTGGGACTGTCCGCCGCCAAGCTGGCGGCCCTGCACAGCAAGCACGCGCCGGACGACGCCGGCCTGGCCCGGCAGATCGGCCGCCTGGTCGCCGCGGAACTCGCCATGGAGCTGATCAACCTGCGCCAGGTCGAACGCACGGTGTCCGGAGCCGGGCCATCTCCGGAGGGGAACGTGACCAAGCTGCTCGCCGCCGAGCACGCCCAGCGGGTGACCGAACTCGGGATGTCCATCGCGGCAGTGGCCGGGGTCACCGGCGGCGAGCCGGCCCTGACCCACGAATACCTCTTCGACCGGTGCCTGACCATCGCCGGCGGCACCTCCGAGGTCACCCGCAACGTCATCGCGGAGCGGATCCTGGGCCTGCCGCGCGAGCCGAACATGCGCTGATCGGACCGCGTCGTACCAGGACCGCTCCCCAGGGTTCGTCCTGCGGTATCCGCGCCGGTGCCTGCCGGGGCATCTGCTCAGCGGCGGGCGAGGCGGTAGTGGTAGCTGTACGCGTGGCCGAAGCCGAGCGCGCCGTACATGCGGCGGGCCGGCTGGTTGGCCTGCTCCACCTGGAGGTACAGGCGGCTGATCCCGTGCTGGAGTGCCCAGCCGGCTCCGCTGACCAGGATCGCGGACCCGATTCCCCGCTGGCGGAAGTCCGGGTGGGTGACCATGCAGTAGACACCCCCCCAGCTGGCGGGCCCGCCGACGATCAGGCCGACGCCAGCCGGCCGGTGATCGGGGGTGAGGCTCACGTAGGCCGCGGGGAGGCCGATCTTCGCGATGATCCGGTCAGCCACGGCGGCGCTGTCGGGGTGGCCGTCCAGCGCGGTGAAGGCCGCCCGCCAGGCGGCCGTGGGCTCATCGGCAAGGCCCACCCGCCCGGCCGGCAAGGGCCGGTCGATTGCCGCGACGTCAGCGGTTTCCGCGGTGAGGACCTCGATCGGGACGTCCCACCGGTAGCCGTGGCGGCCCAGGACCTCATCGAGTTCAACGTGACTGGCGGCTGGGCTCACCTGGACTGCCGTAGGCAGGCCCCGCTTGGCGTAGAAGGCCTCGACCTGGGTGAGCTGGCGTTCGGGATGGTGCTGCGGGGAGCGGGGGAGGGCGGCATTGCTGGAGCGCAGCCGCGACATGGCGGGGGTGTGGCGAAGCAGCCAGCTGCCGGTGTCCACACTGGTCTCCGCCGGCCAGGCGGCGATGGCGTGCTGTTCGATCTGCGCCACCTCGCTGGGCGGTGCCGCTGCCGCGACGTCAGCGAGCGCCAGCATGAGCGGGACCAGCTTCGCCTGGTCCGCTGACCCGGCGGGCTGATACTCGGTGATCCCGATCCCGGCAGTGACGAACCGCCCGGCGAGGGCGCGGACGGCGGCTGCCAGCTGGTGCATGGTCAGGCCACCACGCTCGGGGACACCGACGGCCCCGAACTCGGCGGCGTCCAGCACATCCAGGTCGACGTGTACGTAGACGGCGTCCGCGCTGGTGGCGGCGACCGCCTCCACCAGCGCGGATGTCGCGGCAAGCTCGGCGGCCTCCAGCTGGCGGATCCGGTGACGGCGTGCGAACTCGCGTTCTGCGGGGTCGAGGGCGCGCACGCCGGCGAGGACGACCTGCCTGGGGGCGATCGGGCTGTCCGGGCGGAGGGGGGGTGGCCCGTCGCCGAGAAGCGCACGCAGGACCATGCCGTGGAACGCCCCGGAGGATGAGGAAGCGGGTGTGTTGAGGTCGCCGTGCGCATCGAGCCAGACAACAGCGAGCCGCTCACCGTAGCGGCGGCTGGCCGCCTCCACCGGCGCCAGCTCCACCCCGCAGTCCCCGCCAGCTGTCATGGTCGTCATGGCGCCCGCCTGGGACAGCGCCGCGCGGACCGCAGCCAGGTTCGCTGCCAGGACGCCAGCGTTCTTCACACCGCCCTCGGTTTTCCCGGCTGAACCGCTCACGTGCGGCCGCAGCCGGCGGGCTGGCGTCACCAGTTCCGCCAGCTGCCGGGC
>DPMS01000469.1 GCA_003541285.1 Actinomycetota bacterium | reverse complement strand
CCGCGGCTGGTGCCGCCTCATGGGACTGGCGCCCCTGATGCTGTCCACCACGGTGCTGCTGATCGTCCGCAACCAGCGCATCCTCGCCGCCTGGAACGCCCGGCAAGCCGAGAACGCGCGGCGAGCCGCCGCCGGGCTCCCGCCGAAAACCCGCAAACGGCGCCGCAGGACACTCACCGCGCTCGCCACCGCCACACGGCCGCCCTAGCCCGAAGTTCCCCCTGAGCGCTGGCTGCCGAGGGTCCCTTTGTGCCTGCGACCAGGCACGATCTCTCCGCGCAGCCATCAAGGCGTAGTCATGTATTTCGGCGTGTCTTGGCTGATATCACGGCAGTTTCTGGCTAAAATAGCAGTCATGTACGTGACCAGGGTCCCGAACCGGGACTCGCCGCCGGCGGTGCTGCTGCGCGAAAGCTACCGCGACGGCGGCAAGGTCAAGAACCGGACCCTGGCCAACTTGTCGTCCTGGCCCGAGGCCAAGGTCGAGGCGCTGTCGCGCGCCCTGAAGGGCCTGCCGCCCGCCGGTCTGGAGGGCGCGTTCGAGATCACCCGCTCGCTGCCGCACGGGCACGTGGCCGCGGTGCTCGGCACGATCCGCGAGCTGGGGCTGGAGGACGTGATCGCCCCGGCGCCCTCGCGGCAGCGGGACCTGGTCACCGCGATGATCACCGCGGCGGTGATCGACGGGTCCTCCAAACTGGCCACCGCCCGGGGGCTGCGCGCCGGGACCGCGGCCAGCTCGCTGGGCGGGCTGGCCGGGCTGGAGGCCTGCGACGAGGATGACCTGTATGCGGCGATGGACTGGCTGCGGCCCCGCCAGCAGGCCATCGAGGACGCGCTGGCCGCCCGCCACCTAACCGGCGCGATGCTGGTGCTGTATGACGTGTCGTCGGCCGCGTTCGAGGGGCGCACCTGCCCGCTGGGACTGATCGGCCACGCCCGCGACGGGGTGCGCGGCCGGCTGCAGATCGTCTACGGGGTGCTGACCACCGCCGAGGGCATCCCGGTCGCCGTCGAGGTGTTCAAGGGCAACACCGGCGACCCGGCCACCCTCGCCAGCCAGGTGAAGAAGCTCCAGCAGCGGTTCGGCCTGACCCACGTGGCGGTCGTCGGGGACCGGGGAATGATCACCAAGGCCCGGATCAAAAACGACCTGCGGCCCGCGGAGCTGGACTGGGTCACCGCGCTGCGCGGCCCGGCCATCGCCGCGCTGATGGCCGGGGGCGCCATCCAGCCCTCGCTGTTCGACGAGCAGGACATGGCCGAGATCACCACCCCGGACTACCCCGGCGAGCGGCTGATCGCCTGCTACAACCCGTTCCTGGCCGCCGAGCGGGCCCGCAAGCGCGGCGAGCTGCTCGATGCTACCGAGGCCGAGCTGGAAAAGATCGACGCGGCGACCCGGCGCCCGCGCCGGCCGCTGCGCGGCCAGGACGCCATCGCCCTGGCCGTGGGCAAGGTGATCAACAAGAAGAAGGCCGCCAAGCACTTCATCACCGACATCGCCGGCGACCACCTGACCTGGCGGCGCGACGAGCAGAAGATCGCCGCCGAAGCGGCACTGGACGGGATCTACGTGATCCGCACCAGCCTCCCCGCCGCCGTGCTCGGCACCGGCCCCGCGGTGGAGTCCTACAAGGCCCTGGAAAACGTCGAGCGGGTCTTCCGCGGCCTGAACACCGACCTGCTCATCCGGCCCATCCGCCACCGCCTGCCCGGCCGGGTCCGCGCCCACGTGCTGATCCGCATGCTCGCCTACTACGTCACCTGGCACATGCAGCAGAAGCTGGCACCGATCCTGTTCAAAGACGATGACCCCGCCACCGGCCGGGCCGCCCGGCCCAGCCCGGTCGCCCCCGCCCGCCGCTCGGCAGCCGCCCTGGCCAAGATCACCACCAAGGTCACAGCCGACGGCGCTCCGGCGCACAGCTTCGCCACCCTGCTCGCCGACCTGGCCACCATCGCCGCCAGCCACATCCAGCCCGCCGGCGGCCTGCCCGCCTTCACCCTGATCACCACGCCGACCCCGGTCCAGCGCCAGGCCTTCGAGCTCCTCGGCGTCTCGCACCGCATCGGGTACCCGTAGTCAGCACGAATCCGGTCACCCCGCGTTTCCGCAGGCAGGCGCCCTACCATGACCGGACCAGGGGGAACTTCGGGCTAGCAGACCTCGACCATCGGTTCCGGCAAGCGGTACAGGCATTCTGGGTAAACATTCAGGTCCTCTCCGCCGGATTGGCGGATGTTCGGTGACGGGGCGTGGCGGCATGGCCGCGTGGTGATCTTTCTGTAGCCGGCCCAGCGTGTCGGGTTGATTACGGCCGGCCGGCGGTGATGATGGCTGGTTATGGCCGTTCTGCCGCCTCCTGCCCCGGACTGCGCGTCGTGCGCCGCCCGGGACGCGGTGATCGCGGAGCAGGCCCGGCTCCTGGAGGAGCAGGCGGCGGCGATCGCGGAGCTGCGGGCGGACCTGGCGTTCCTGGCTGAGCAGGTAGCGGAATTGCGGCGCCAGCTGGGCCGTAACAGCGGGAATTCATCGATGGCCCCGTCTGCTGATGACCTGCCGGGCCGCAAGGCCCCGGAGCCGGAGCCGAAGCGGCGCGGGGGCGGGCGGAAGCCGGGCGGGCAGCCGGGATCGCCGGGGTCGCACCTGGCCTGGTCGAAGGACCCGGACGACACGGTCCCGCATTTCCCGCAGGGGCCGTGCGAGTGCGGCGCGGACCTGGCCGGCGCGGCTGACCTGGGTGCCGCCGCCTCGCACCAGCTCATCGACATCCCGCTGGCCGCCGCGATGGTAATACAGCATGACGTGCATGAGGTGGCGTGCGCCTGCGGCCGGGTCCACCGGGCGGCCGCCCCGGCCGGGGCCGGCACCGCCGGGACCGTGAGGTACGGGTACGGCATCCAGGCGTGGTGCGTCTACCTGATCGCGGCGCACGCGATCCCGGTGCACCGGTGCGCGGAGCTGATCGAGACGCTGACCGGCGCGAAGCCCTCACCCGGGTTCGTCCACTCCATGATCGCCCGCGCCGCCGCCGCGGTCGCGGGCGCTAACAAGGCGATCCGGTGCCTGATCATCCTCGCGCACGTCGTGTCAGCCGACGAGACCCCGGTCCGGTCCGGCCCCGGCCCGAAGACCCGCAAGAGATATCTCCTGGTCGCCTGCACGAACCTGCTCAC
>DPMS01000902.1 GCA_003541285.1 Actinomycetota bacterium | reverse complement strand
CGCACCTGGGCGGGGGTGGCGCTCGGCGGGCGGGCCGGCCACCGCCGCGGCGAGCGGGTCGACGAGCGCCCAGGTATGCGACTCCCGCAGCAGGCGCTCCAGCGCGGCGATGTCCGGTCCGGACAGACGGTCGTGGAACATGCGGAGCAACTCGACCGCAGCCATGCGCCGCTCGTGAACCGGCACCGCCCACAGGGCACCCACGAGCGCCAGCAGGTCATCGCGGCTCAGCCCGGGATGCTGGGAGGCGACGGCTCTGGCCACCGAGCGGATATCGGGCACACTCACGCCGTAGTGCCCGGACTCGCTCTTCAGGTAGGCCTTTTCCCGCTCCGCGCGGTCAGGTGTGCCCCGCGCGCGCAGTGCGACGTCGATCTGGTCAGCGAGCCGGCTGGCATCCATCCGTGGATCCTATGGCCGGCAGCTCTGGCTGCTCCCCGCGGCAGTACTCCCGCACCGTCGTCGCCAGCAGGTAGGGGACCAGGTCCGTGCGCCGGCGCAGCACCCATGCGGTGCCTTTGGTCGCCATCCAGGTGAGTTCAGCGTGGCGGGATGGCGGTGGGCTGGTCGGCTCGGTCCCCGGGCGTGGCCCGACCGGGTGGCCATACGCGGCGAGCTGGTCGTGAAAACGGCAGGCGACGAGCCGGTGACCGCGCTCACTGGGATGCAGCCGGTCCACGCTCCAACATGCGGCGGTCGTAGGTCTGGCTGTCCCGGGCCGCATCGAGGTGCAGCGTGCCGAACTGCTCCGCCACCTGGTCCAGGGGGACCTGGTTGACCTGGTGGGTACGCCTCGCCAGCGGGCGTGCCAGCGCGCCGGGCAGGCGGAGCATCTGCCCGGGGTCGGGGAGCCGCATCGTGAGCACCACGGCACCCGCCGCGCTCGGTGAACCGATCACATGCGCCAGCGCGGCATGGATACGCACCGCGTCGAAGCCCGGCCGCAGCGTGTCATTGATCCCGACCACGGGCATCTGACGGACTTGTGGATAAGACACAGGCCATTTCTGGGTAGCCCGGGAGAACTAGACGCTGTGTGCCGGAAAGGTGAATGACGGTAAGTGCTGAAATGGCAACGGAAAGTAAGCCAGCCTTGCCTCCGCGCCGAGCACGCGATGGTGCACAACGACAGCCACTCACTGCGTAATGCAGCCGTCAGGGCCCGATGGCAGCGCTACCGGCTTCAGTGGCCAGGCGCGTCAGCCTGCCGACGGCGTTGAGGTGGCGCAGGGCCTGGGCGTAGGATCCCGCCACGCTGGCCTGGCAGTAGGGAATGTCGCGCTGCTGGCAGAACGCCGCGGTGAGGGCCTGGGACCGGCGCAGGTTGGGGCGGGGCATGGAGGGAAACAGGTGGTGCTCGATCTGGTAGTTCAGGCCGCCGAATACCAGGTCGGTCAGCCAGCCGCCGTGGACGTTGCGGGACGTGAGCACCTGGCGGCGCAGGTAACCGGTGCCGTCGGCGGCGCTGAGGATGGGCATGCCCTTGTGGTTGGGTGCGAACGAGCATCCCAGGTACAGGCCGAACAGGCCCTGCTGGGCCAGGATGAACGTGGCCGCCTTGACCGGCGGCAGGACGAGCAGGATGACGGTGAGATACCCGGCCAGGTGGCTGCCCAGCAGCGCGGCTTCCCAGGCCCGGTGGCGCGGAGCGCGGGTGGCCAGCGCGCGGATGCTCGCGATGTGGATGCTGATCGCTTCCAGCAGCAGCATGGGGAAGAAAAGGTACGCCTGGTACCGGAAGATCAGCCGGGTGACGCCTTTGCTCAGCCGCGCCTGGGCAGCGGTGAAGGCCACCACGCTGAGCATGATGTCGGGATCGGCGCCCTCGGTGTTGGGATGCGCATGGTGGCGGTTGTGCTTGCTGACCCACCAGCCGTAGCTCAGCCCGATGCCCAGGTTGCCGTGCAGCACACCCAGGACGTAGTTGCCGCGCCGGGAACCGAGAATCTGCCGGTGCCCGGCGTCGTGGCCGATGAATCCCATCTGGGTGAACACCACCGCCAGGAACACGGCCACCGCCAGCTGCCACCACGAGTTGCCGACCAGCACAAAGGCGGCCCAGCCCGCTGCCAGCAGTAGGCCAGTAATCGTGATCTTCCAGGCGTAGTACCTGTGCCGCCGTTCCAGCAGCCCGGCCTGCCTCACCTGGCGGAGCAGTGCCGCGTACTCGGTCCCGCGCGCCGGATCTGGCTGCGTTATGACCGGCTGCTGGCTGGCTGACGGGGTGCTCGCACCGTGCATCGTGGGGGTCTCCTGTCCGCGGGCGACACCTTCACGATACGGGCCGGGGTTGACTGCCATCCGAGCAGCGCCCGCCGGCGGGCTGACGCACCGGCGGCGGTTTTCCTGGCGTGATCGGCCACACTGGCCTTGCGGGCCGGAAGCAAGCTGGATCGACGCGGCAACGGCCTGGTGCGGGCACCCAGCCATTTCCCGCGACGGTGAGATGAGGTTCCGCGCATCGGCCGGGGAATGGAACTGGTGTGACTGACCTTCGGAGCACACAGTGGTACGCGGGCGATGATCGCAACGCCTACATTCACCGGGCCTGGATGCGGCGGGGCCTGCCGGCGGATGCGTTCTCAGGACGGCCGCATATCGCGATCGCGAACACGGCGTCCGACCTCGCCCCGTGCAACGCGCACCTGAACGAGGTCGCCGCCCCCGTCCGGGACGGGATCCATGAGGCGGGTGGGATCCCGCTGAACCTTCCGGTCATCTCCCTCGCGGAAACCCAGGTGCGCCCGGCCGCGATGCTGTGGCGCAACACGGCGGCGATGGCAGCCGAGGAGATGCTGCATGCGAACCCGGTCGACGGCGTCGTGCTGCTCGGCGGCTGCGGCAAGCCGATTCCGTCGCTGCTCATGGCGGCGGCGTCGGTGGACCTGCCGGCATGACCCTGCCCGGGACGGCCGGGCTGCCGGCCCCGGACAGCCGCCCGCTCGGGGCCTCGCACGCCAGCGGCCGGCTGATCGTCGAGATGGTCGCGCAGGACCGCCGGCCCAGCCAGGTGCTGACCTCCGGATCTTTCCATAACGCGATCGTGGCGCTGGCCGCCATCGGCGAGTCCACCAACGCGGTGGTGCATCTGCTCGCCATCGCGGGGCGGCTCGGCGTGCCATCGGCCCTCGACGACTTCGACCGGATCGGAGCCGGCGTCCCACTGCCCGCCCTCCTGCAGCCGGCCGGCCGGCATCTGATGGAGGACTTCCAGACGCACCCCGAACCGGGCGACGGCCGCCGGGTTCGCCAGCCCCCGGCGGGGCTGGGAGCGGCTGTACGTGGACCATGTGCAGCAGGCAGACACCGGCGCGGACCTCGACTTCCTCGTCGGATCCAGTGGCGCGGACGTCCGGCGTGACTCGCACAGAGTCGGGGGGAGGCGCCATGGCGAACGTGGTGGTCACCGGCGGCGCGGGCTTCCTGGGCTCACGTCTCGCCCGGGAGTTGCTGGCCGCGGGGTCGGTCGACGTGGCCGGCGGCGGGGCGCGCCCGCTGGCCCGGGTGACGATCATCGACCAGTCGCCGGTCCCCGCCGATCTCGCCGCGGACGAGCGGGTGGCTGTGATCCGCGGTGACCTCGGCGATCTGCTGGACCGCGCCCTGGCCGGGGGCCACCCACCCGCTGATGGCCACCCACTCGCCGGGGCCAATCTGATCTTCCATCTCGCGGCAGCGGTCAGCGGGGAATGCGAAGCCGACTTCGACCTCGGCATGCGTGCGAATCTGCGCGCCACCCAGGCGCTGCTCGCCTCGTGCCGTGCGCTCGGGACGAATCCGGTCGTGGTGTACGCGAGTTCCGTGGCCGTATTCGGGGCATCGGGCGAGCACCCACTCCCGGCCGTCGTGGACGATGACACCCTGCCCAACCCGCAGTCCAGCTACGGCGTGCAGAAAGTCATCGGGGAGCACCTGCTCGCGGACTACACCCGGAAGGGGTTCCTGCGCGGGCGGGCTGTCCGCCTGCCGACCGTCAGCGTGCGCCCGGGGCGGCCCAACGGCGCGGCGACAGGCTTCCTGTCCGGCATCATCCGTGAGCCGCTGGCCGGTGAACGCGTGGTCTGCCCGGTCGAGCCGCGGACCGGGGCGGCGCTCATCTCGCCGGCCCGCGCCATCGACGGGCTGCTGTGTGCTGCCACCTCGTCCGGGCAGGCATGGGGCGGCCGTTCCGCGGTCATCCTGCCGGCCCTCACCGTCACCGTCGCGGAGATGGTCGCCGCGCTGGAGCAGGTGGGCGGGCCGGAGGCGAGCGCGCTGATCGACTGGGTCCCCGACCCGGTGGTGACACGGCTGATGATGAGCTGGCCCGCCCGGATCCGGGCCGGCCGGGCGCAGCGGCTCGGCCTTACCCCGGACCCGGACATCGGGTCCATCATCAGGATGCACCTCACCGAATCCGGGCACTGAGGTGGGCGCGGAAGCCCGTCAGGCCTTGTTCTTGAGGTTCGTGGTGACGAGGGTGGCGAGCTTGGTCGCCTGGGTCTTCCCGGTTCCGCCGCTCGCTGAGAAGAGGACGGAGACGACGGCGGTCCCGACCCGGACGGCCTCCAGCGCGGTGCCACCCGCCCAGCGTGGGCTTTTCAGCAGGAAGGTGAGCGCGTCGTCGCCGAGGTGCGGCCCCTGCTTCAGCTTCACGGTCACGGTGCTGCTGGTCTGTGCGTCACGGAAGTGGGGGCAGGTGCTGGCCAGCTTGCGCAGTCCGGCCATCACGCCCTGGGCGCTCGTCCCCCGGTAGACGTCGATCTCCTGGGCGTACTGCTCGGACGTGCTGTGGTTGACGTAGTCGTCCTGGGCGAACGACACGCCCCCGACACCCGACAGCTCAATCCAGCTGGTGGCGTCCAGCCTGGAGCACGTCAACTTCCCGGGCGGCGATGGCGGCTGGTAGCCGCTCCCGGTGTCGACCGAACCGTTCGGGTCGAGCTGGAAACCTGACGGGAACCACGAGGCGGGCGCTAGCAGCGCCTTCAGCTGAGTCCCCGTTAGCAGGCCAGCGTTGGGGTTGGCAGGCGCAGCAGACGTCGCTTTCGTGGCCGGTCCTGACGTGCTCGTCGCTGGCGAGCAGGCGGTGGCGAGCAGGGGGAGCGCGATCGCGGCCGCGGCTACCGGGATGAAGAAGCGCATGGGGGTCTCCTTGGGGTGAACCTGCTCCGCTTGGGACCAAGTTGTGAGAAGCGGCTATAGCCAAGCACATGTGAACTCAATACACAAGCAAATTCCTTGTGGTCAACTGCACAATATGAGGTAGCGTGTGCAGCGTGCGGGACGAGACTACGGTGAGTGCTGCGGACATCGCCCGGCTGGCCGCTGTCGGCCGGACGGCCGTCAGCAACTGGCGGCGCCGTTACGCCGATTTCCCGCAACCGGTGGGGGGCACCCCGGCAAGCCCGTTGTTCGCGCTGGCCGAGGTCGAGGCGTGGCTTCGCAGCCAGGGGAAACTGCTGGAGGTCCCGCTGGTGGAACGCGCCTGGCAGGAGCTGCGGGCGCGCGCCGGAGATGACCTGCAGCTGGCCGCGGCGCTGGCGGATGCCGGAGATCTTCTGGTCAAGAGCCAGGACAGCGCGCCCGCGGCCGTCAGGGAACTGGCCGTGGCGCTCGGGGCGGCCGACGCATTCGAGGTGTTGCTGCGCCGCTTCCAGGAGGGGCAGGCCCGCCGCGCCGCTGTCACGCCGCCGGAGATCGCCGAGCTCATGGCCGCGCTGACGGGTGGCGCCCAGACCGTCCTCGATCCGGCGTGCGGGACCGGTGAGCTCCTCCTTGCCGCCCGGGACCACGGCGGCGCCTGCCGCCTGCTCGGCCAGGATGCAGCGGCCGACCCGGCCCGCCTGGCAGGGATCCGCTTCCAGCTGGGCGGCAGCGACGCGACGGTCAGGACCGATGACTCGCTGCGCCGCGACGCCTTCCCCGGCGTGCTGGCCGACACGGTGCTGTGCGATCCGCCGTTCCACGAGCGGGGCTGGGGGCATGAGGAACTCACCGCCGATCCGCGCTGGATCTACGGGCTCCCCCCGCGACTGGAACCAGAGCTGGCATGGGTGCAGCACGGGCTGGCCCACCTGGCGCCCGGCGGGCTGGCGGTGATGCTGATGCCCGCCGCGGCGGCCGCCCGCCCGCCTTCGACCCCCGGCGGCAGCTCCGGGAGCAGGAAGCGCGCCACCGGACCGATGGGTGCGGGCGCCGCGTCGGCGCGATCCGCCAGCCGGCCGCGCTCGCGCATGCCGCGGAATGCCGCCGCCACGAGCAGGTTGTAGCCGGCCAGCACGGCGACCACGCCGTAGAGCAGCCGCAGGTGCAGTTGGAGGGGCAGCAGGCGGCGGGCCGCTTCCACGAACGCCACGATGCCAACGGCGGCCACCCAGCGGAGGCGGATGTACCCGCCGATCCGCGCGATCAGCTCCTGCGTCGCCGGGAGGATCGCCGGCGGAGCGGGCTCGTGCGCGTCGGAAGTCACCGGCCCGGCCATGAGCCGCTCGCGCCGCGGCCGCCTCAGGGGGCGCGCGCGGCGGCCAGCACCCGTTGGACCTCCGCCACCAGGGTGGCGGGCTCGACGGGTTTGTCCACGAAGCCCTGGACCGGCAGGTACTCGCCGGCCCGGTAGGTGCCGTCGGTCGAATCCGGATAGAAGCGGAGCGGCGTGGTGCTGTGGATCGCCGTGAGGATGACGATCGGCACGTGCTGGAAATAGGGCTCGGGGCGCCGGCGCAGGTGCCACACCACGTGAAAGCCTTCGGTGCCCTCCGGCATCATGACGTCGAGCACGATGGCGTCGGGCCGCTCCGTCGCCGCCGCCGCCAGCGCCTCATGCTGGTCGCCGGCCGAAACGACCTCGTAGCCCGCGTCCTCGAGCACTATGCTGAGCACGCGCACCAGCTCGCGGTCGTCATCGACCAGCAGGATCCTAGGCTTTGCCGCCATCGCGCACCCCCGCGTACGGGGATCTTCCCTGCGCCAGCTCGCCCAGCGACTCCTGGCGCAGGTGCTCCTCGGCGACCCGCTTCGGCACCAGGCCCAGGGCCACCGCGACGCCGTACAGAATCGCCTCCGGCCGGGGCGGGCAGCCGGGGAGGTACATGTCGACGGGGACGACGTGGTCGACGCCCTGGACGATCGCGTAGTTGTTGAACAT
>DPMS01000900.1 GCA_003541285.1 Actinomycetota bacterium | reverse complement strand
GGTGGAGGCGCGGCTGCAGGGACGCCGCGGCCCTCGGGTGCTCCAGCCCTACTACGACCTGGCGAAGCTGTTCCGCAAGGAGGCGCTGGCGCCGGAGGGGGCGAGCTGGGTCTTCCTGGCCGCGCCGCTGGCCGCGTTCACCTGCTACCTGACGGTGCCGCTGCTGATCCCGGTGCTGACCAGCTACCCGCTGCCACTGGGCTACATGGGCGACATCCTGGGCGGCGGCTTCATCCTGTCGCTGGCCAGCTTCCTGGTCGCGGTCGCGGCACTGGAGACCGGCAGCCCGTACGCCCAGCTCGGCGCGAGCCGGGCCAAGACGTTCGCGGCGATCACCGAGCCGGTGGTGCTGTTCGTGGTGTTCACGGTGGCGCTGCTGACCGGGACCGACCTGCCGTATGCGCTCGCCGCGACCGTCCGGTCCTCGGCCGGGCAGATCATCCGGCCCGCGCATGTGCTGGCCGCGGCCGCACTGCTGATGGTGATCCTGTCCGAGACCGGCCGGATCCCGGTGGAGACGCACACCGGGACGAACGAGTTCGGGATGATCGAGGAGGCCCGGCCGTTCGAGCATTCCGGCCCCTATTTCGCGCTGCTCAGGTGGGGGTCGGCGGCAAAGCAGCTGATCCTGTTCACGATCTTCATGAACGTGTTCGTGGCACCGTGGGGGCTGGCGTCCACCCAGCAGGCTGGGTCCGTACTGCTGGCGATCGCCGCGCTGGTTGGCAAGGCCGCGCTGCTCGGGGTGTTGATCGCGGTCATCGACAACTCGTTCGCCAAGCTGCGCCTATTCAAGATCACCGAGTATGCGTCCGCCGCGTTCCTGCTCGCAGTGCTCGGCGTGTTCACGCTCTACCTCGGGGGTGGCTGATGGGTCCCGCGCACGCGCCGGGCGTCTTCACCGGGGGCGCGAACGTCATCGCCGCGGCGATCCTGCTCGCCGAGTTCGGCATGTTCCGGCAGGCGCTGGTACGCGACCAGGTCCGCCTCTACGCGGCCCAGTCAGGCCTGGTCTCGGTGCTGGCGGTGATCGTGGGCGCGGTGCACCACCTGCCGGAGCTGTATGTGCTGGCGGCACTGTCGGCGGCGCTGAAAGTGGTGGTGATCCCGCTGGTGCTGCGCCGCCTGCTGTGGGGGAACCGCCCGGCAGGCGCGGGCACCGAGGCGGGCGACATCGCGGGCAGCGGCGGTCTGGGTCTGGCCGCGACGGTACTGGTGGCCATCGCGGTGGCCGCGTTCGGGTTCTTCGCCGCGGGCCGGATCCCGGTTCCCGGCAGCGCCGCGCCCGCGATCGCATTCTCGGTCTCGGTCGCGGTGGTGCTGGTGGCGTTCGTGCTGATGATCCACCGCCGGGATGTGATCTCCCAGGCGATCGGGCTGTTCTCGCTGGAGAACGGGATCTCGCTGGCGGCCCTGGTGGTGGCGGCGAGCCTGCCGCTGATCCTTGAGGTCGCGCTGCTGTTCGACCTGCTGGTCGCCGCGATCGTGTTCGGCCTGCTGATCCGGATCCACCACGGCCGCGCCGAGTCGCTGTCCACCACCGAGCTGACCAGCCTGCGGGGGTAAGCCATGACCATCGCCGTCATCCTGCTGCTGTGCATCCCTGCCTGCGCAGGTATCGCGTCGGTGTGGCTGCCAGGACGGATCGCAGGCCTGGTCTCCGCGGCGTCGGGGATCGCCAGTTTCGCGCTGGTCATCGCACTGATCCCGGGTGCATCTCACCGCGACCTCAGCTGGCTGGGCTTCGCCCGGGCCGACGCGCTCAGCGTGGTGTTCCTGCTCGCCACCTCCTTCCTGTATGCGTGCGTCGCCGTGTACTCGATCGGCTACCTGAACACCGCCACCGGTCACGCCGGGCCGGCCGGCCGGCGTTACACCCGCCGCTTCTGGGCCGGGCTGAACCTGTTCGCGTGGTCGATGCTGGCCGCCCCGCTGATGGGCAACCTGGCCCTGCTGTGGGTCGCGATCGAGGTGACCACGATCCTGTCGGCGCTGCTGGTCGCGCTGGAAGGCACCGACGGCGCCGCCGAGGCAGCCTGGAAATACGTCCTGCTCGCCTCGGCCGGGCTGGCCATCGCCCTGCTGGGGACGATCTTCGCCTACTACGCCGGCTCGCGGGTGCTGGGACCCGGGTACAGCCTGGCGTTCGGCCCGCTGCTGGCCGTGGCCGGACGGCTGCCGCACACCGCCGTCATGCTGGCGTTCGTGCTGGCGGTGCTCGGGTTCGGCACCAAGGTCGGCCTGTTCCCGGTGCACACCTGGCTGCCGGATGCGCACTCAGAGGCACCGACACCGGTGTCGGCCCTGCTGTCGGGGTCGCTGCTGGCGGTCAGCTTCTACGCGATCCTGCGGTTCTACCAGATCGCGCAGGCGGCGCTCGGCCCGCGTTTCCCGCGCGACGTGCTGCTGGTGTTCGGCGTCGCCTCGCTGCTGCTCGCCGCCCTGTACCTGCTGGACCAGCGGGACTACAAGCGGCTGCTGGCCTACTCCAGCGTGGAGCACATGGGCATCCTGGCGATCGGGGTGAGCTTCGGTGCCCCCATCGCGCTGGCCGGGGTGCTGCTGCACGTGCTCGCGCACGCCGCCGCCAAGGGCAACGCGTTCATGGGCGCCGGGGTCCTGGTCCGCAAGTTCGGCAGCAAAACGATCTCCTCGGTCACCGGCGGCCTTGATCTCCTGCCGTGGAGCGGGCCGCTGTTCCTGGCCGCGATCCTGGCGCTGTCGGCGATGCCACCCTTCGGCGTCTTCCGCAGCGAGTTCGAGATCGTCACCGGCGGCCTGGCTACGTCCGGGAACGCAGCCACGGCGACCCTGGTCGTGCTGGTCACGGTCGCTTTCCTCGGGCTGTCGGTGGTCACCAACCAGATGCTGCTCACGCCCAGGCGAGAGCCAGCTGGTGTCACCGGCCCTGCCCGCGGCGAGCCGAGCGCGTGGATGGTGGTGCCGGTGCTGGCCGGCCTGGTGGCGCTGCTGGTGCTCGGGCTGCATCCGCCCGCCGACCTGACCGGGCTGATGGGCCGCGCGGTCGCCGCCCTGCGGGGGCCCGCATGAGCCCGCCGGCCGCGACCGGGGCGAGCACGGGACCGGTGAAACCGGCCGGCAGCGTGCCCGGACTCTGGGCGACCCTGGCCGCCGAAGCCGCCGGCGGGCAGCGGTTCGCCGGGCTGATGGCCACCCAGCGTCCCGAGGGCATAGTGCTGTCCGCTCACCTGGCCGGAGCCGGGGGCATCACCACCCACGAGGCCGTCCTGCCGCCCGGCACCGGCTCGTACCCGGCGCTGACCCCGGTGCTGGGCGCGGCGTTCTGGTACGAGCGGGAGATCCACGATCTGTTCGGTGTCGTGCCGGCCCGTCATCCCCGGCTGGAGCCATTGATCCTCCCGCTGCACGACGAGGGGCAGCCACGGCCGCGGCCGGGCACCCCCGGCCCTGAGCCGGCCGGGATCTGGCCGGATGAGCACTCGGTCCCGCGCCATGTCATGGGGGCTGGCCTGTTCACGATCCCGCACGGCCCGGTCCGGTCGGGGGTGATGGAGTCGATCGAGTACCTGGTGGAAACCCCCGGCGAGGACATCCCGCACCTGAACATGCGGGTGTTCTACAAGCACCGCGGGATCGAGAAAAGGTTCGAGGGCATGCCCGCGGCCGACGGCGTGCTGCTCGCCGAGCGCACCGAGGGGGTGGCCTGCATCGCGCACGCCCTCGCCTACTGCCATGCCATCGAGCAGATCGCGGATGCACGGGTTCCGTGGCCGGCTGCCCTGGTCCGGGTGCTGCACGCGGAACTGGAACGCATCGCCAGCCACCTTGACACCGTCACCAGGCTCGCCGACGCGGCCGGCCTCGCGGTCGCCACGGCCCGGTTCGGAACGCACAAGGAACGGGTGCTACGGCTGGTCAGCCAGATGTGCGGGAGCAGGTTCGGCCGCGGCGTGGTGGTCCCCGGCGGGGTCAGCGCCCTGCCGCGGGTCAGCGGCGCGGACTTCCTCGCCGCGATCAGCCGGCTGGAGAAAGCCATCAGCGCCGACGCGCGGGTGCTGATGGGCACCGCGTCGTTCCTGGACCGGCTCCGCCGCACCGGCCCGCTCCGCCCGCAGCGGGCCCGCGAGCACGGCGCACTCGGCCCGGTCGGCAAGGCGTCCGGATTCAGCGACGACACCCGCCTGGCCCGCCCCTACGACGCCTACCCGGGGCTGGGTCCCGGCGACCCCGGACGCCACGCCGGGGGCGACGCCCTGGCCCGGCTCCGGGTGCGCTGGGACGAGGTCAGCCAGTCGTTCCACCTGCTCCGCCAGGCCGCTGACGAACTCACCGACGCCGGCGACGGCCCGCTGCGAGTGGCATGCGCGGCGGCTGACGGCCGCGCGGCCGGCTGGGCGGAAGCACCGCAGGGCGAGGTCCTTTACGACGTACGGCTCGAGGACGGGCACCTCACCCGCTGCCGTCCCCGCAGCGCCTCGTTCCACAACCTGGTGCTGTTCCACGAGGTCTTCACCGGCGACATCCTCACCGACTTCCCCTTCATCGAGGCCAGTTTCGGCCTGTCCGTCGCGGGGGTGGCGCTATGAGCCCGTGGGTGCTGCGCGGCCTGCGCGACGGGGTGGTCACCACCCGCTGGCCGGCCCGCCCCGACCCTTATGCCGACGGCTGGCGCGGCCCGGCCGCCGTCCTCGACCCGCATCCGGCGGGGGCCGCGGATGCGGCCTCCATGTGCCCCACCGGCGCCATCAGCAGCCAGACGGATGGTTCTGTCCGGCTCGACCAGGGACGGTGCATCCTGTGCGGACGCTGCGTGGAACAGCGTCCCGATACCTTCGGCTGGACCCATGGGCTGACCGGCGCGGCACTGACCCGCGAAAGCCTGGTCGTACCGCAGATCCCCGAGACGGAGCAGAATCTGGCGGCTACGCGGGCCGCCCTGCGTGCCAGGACGGCGGCGCTACGGCGTTCGGTGCACCTGCGGCATGTGGACGCGGGTTCGGACGGGGCTGAAGAGCAGGAGATCGCGGCGCTGCTCAACCCGGTGTATGACATCCACCGGCTCGGCATCTTCTTCACCGCCAGCCCACGGCACGCCGACGTGCTGCTGGTGACCGGG
>DPMS01000854.1:6981-7385 GCA_003541285.1 Actinomycetota bacterium | reverse complement strand
GCCATGTTCCAGCTGGGTGACAACGTCACCGGGCGCACCTACGACATCGCCCTCGACGACGTCACCGTCAGCCAGACCAGCCTCTGACCGGGGGGGCGGCCCGCATGCCGCCGGGGAGCGGCCCGCATGCCGCCGGGGAGCGGCCCGCATGCCGCCGGGGAGCGGCCCGCATGCCGCCGGGGAGCGGCCCGCATGCCGCCGCGGGCCGCCCGCATGCCCGCCCGATGTCCGGAAAGGAGATCCGGCCCACCCTGCCTGCCGCCGTCCGGGACGGGAGTAAATCATGGCAAGGTGACCAGCGATCAATTGCGGCGGCAGGCTGAGGCTCACGGGGTGGCGACCACCTACCGGGACTGGCAAGGCCGGCGGGTGGAGGTGGCCGAGGAGACCCTGCGCGTCATCCT